>NZ_JANKBZ010000018.1 GCF_024623785.1 Archangium lipolyticum | reverse complement strand
CACCCCCGTCCCCTCTCCCAGAGGGAGAGGGGGGAGTAGTTACGCGTTCGGCGCCGAGGGCTTGTCTTCCTGGGTCTCGCCCGCCGCGGGCTGCTCGGTGCCCGCGGCCCCCGTCTGCTCCGTCGACGCGGCCGCCGCCTGCTGCTGCGCCGTCTCGGCGGCGGCTCGGGCCTGCGCCGCCTCCTCTACCTTCTTGTCGCTCGCCGCCATCTCGTCCGGCGTCAGCTCCGTACGCTCGGCCAGCATGCCCGTCTTCTTCTCCAGATCCTTGATGGCCCGGCGCAGCAGATCCCTCTCCAGCAGCGTCCGGTTCAGCCTCTTCTCCAGCGCCTTGTACTTGTCCTTCACCAGCTCCAGCTCGCTCTTGCTGGCGGAGAAGATGCGCTGCTGCGAGTCGGCCCGGCCCTTGATGCGCTTGAGCTCGCGCTCCAGCTCGGCCGCCCGGCTCCGCTCCTTGTTCGCCGTGGCCTCCAGCCGCTCCATCTTCTCGCGATCGGCGTCGTTCAGCTCGCGGTAGCGCCGCGGACCCTTCTCGGCCACGGGCTCGGCGGGGGCCGTGGTGGCGGCGGGCGCCACGGTCGTGGTCGCGGTCACCACCAGATCACTCGTCGGGGCCGACAGCTGCTGCTGCGCGGCCGGCGTGGTGCTCACCACGGCGGCCGGCGCGGGAGCCGGAGCAGGAGCCGGAGCGGCGGCACGGCGGCCTCCCCGGCCCATCTCCATCTCGGACTTCAGCCGGGCGATCTCCGCCTCGGCCTGCGCCAGCTCACCCCGGACCACCTCGAGCTGCGTGGAGGCGTTGCGCTCCACCTCGGCGCGGGCCCTGGCCAGGTCCTTCTCGCCCTTCTCCGACTCCTTCTGCTCGTAGATCTTCCGCTTGGCCTGCTTGAGCTGCTCCTTCACCTCCTGCAGCTGGCCGCGCTGCTCATCCAGCTCCTTGCGCTTGCGGTCGAGCTCGGACTCCAGGCGGGCCGTACGGGCCCTGGTATCGGCATCCAGCTCGACCCGCCCGTGGGACGTGGGGAGGGCGGCGGTCTGCTTCGGACCGAAGAAGATGTAGCCGAGCGCCGCGAGGAAGCCCAGCGAGACGACGATGAGGAGTGCTACCAGCACGAGGGTGACCTCCAGGGAGATGCAAAAAGCGGCGCAGCCTAACGTCAGGGGACGGGACGTCAATAGGTCTCGTCGCCCGCCCTCCAGCCCCTGGACCGAGCCCCACCCCGTCCGTTCTCCCTCCCAGGGGCATGACGCAGTCCACCTCTCAACGTAGGAGCGGGGGCGCCAGCATGCCTGGAGGGCCCGGGTGTCGGTGAGCAGGGCAGGGGGGCTTTCTCCGGGCGCGGGAAACACGTAATGGTGGACGGCTCGTTCGTACCGTCTGGAGGAACCCCCGCGTCATGGCTCACCTGGAGCTCATTCCCAAGGAGAACGTCTCCAGCTTCCGCAAGCTCGCCATCGGAAGCTGGAAGACCGCGTATGACCCGACCGTGTACGGGACGATGACGCTGCGGATGGACAACGCCCTGGCCTACATCGAGGCCTTTCGTCAGAAGACGGGCATCCGCCTCACCGTCACGCACCTGCTGGCCAAGGCCATGGCCGAGGCCCTGCGCCGCTGTCCGGACGCCAACGCCATCCTGCGCTTCAACAAGATCTACCTGCGCAAGCGCGTCACCGTCTCCACGCTGGTGGTGCAGACCGATGGCGGCAAGGTGGACCTGACCTCGGCGAAGATCGACGACGCCGAGCAGAAGACCCTGCGGGAGATCTCCGCCGAGCTCGAGGCGGCCGTCCAGAAGGTCCGTCAGCGCAGGGACGAGGCGCTGGAGAAGAGCAAGGGGACCATTCAGAAGCTCCCCTACATGTTCCTCAACCTCTTCACCTGGTTGATCTCCTTCCTCATGTACACGCTGAACCTGGACATGACCTGGGCAGGCATGCCCCGGGACGCGTTCGGCTCGGCCATCATCACCAACGTGGGCTCGCTGGGGCTGGACACGGCGTACGTGCCGCTGGTGCCCTACACGCGCGTGCCCATCTTCATCGCCCCGGGCGCCATCAAGGACGCCCCGGTGGTGGAGAACGGCAAGGTGGTGCCGGGGAAGGTCATGAACGTGAACGCCTCGTTCGATCACCGCTTCATCGACGGCTTCCACGCCGGCATCCTGGCCACCACGCTGCGCGAGATGCTGGAGAACCCCTTCGAGCACTTCGACAAGCTCGACGACGTGGCTCCCGCGCTGCCGGCCGCGGCCGAGGCCAAGGCCGCGGGGTAGGAGCCCCACCCGCGGGCGGGGCTCCCGGCCCTTACGCCCAGGCGCTGCGCCAGGCGCGCGAGCCCGAGCGGACCCCCATCTCGCGCAGGCGGCGCACCCGCTCGGGGATGGGCGGGTGCGTGGAGAACAGGTGCATGATCGCACCGCCGGACAGCGGGTTGACGATGAAGAGGTGCGAGGTGGCCGGCGCCCGGTCATAGGGCATCAGCTCCGCGCCCCGCTCCAGCTTCAGCAGCGCGTCCGCCAGGGCATCCGGGTCTCCACACAGCTGCGCGCCGGTGGCATCCGCGCCGTACTCGCGCGAGCGGCTCACCGCCAGTTGCAGCAGCGTGGCGGCGATGGGCGCCACCAGCAGCACGCCCAGGTTGCCGAGCATGTGGCCGAGGCCGTCCTCGTCGTCATCGCGGCTGAGCATGGAGCCGCCGAACCAGAAGAGCATCTGCGCCGCGTAGCTGATGACGCCCGCCAGCGTGGCCGCCACCGTGCCGATGAGGGTGTCACGGTTCTTCACGTGCCCCAGCTCGTGCGCCAGTACGCCCTCCAACTCCCGCTGATCCAGGATGTCCATGATGCCGGCCGTCACCGCCACCGCGGCGTGCTCCGGGTTGCGGCCCGTGGCGAACGCGTTGGGCGTCCGGGTGGGCAGCAGGTACAGCTTCGGCTTGGGCATGCCCGCGCGCGCCGCCAGCCGCTCCACCATCTGGTGCAGCCACGGCGCCTCGGCGTACTCCAGCGGTTGGGCCCCGTGCATGGCCAGGGCGATCCGGTCGCTGAACCAGTACGAGGCGAAGTTCATCACGATGACGAAGAAGCCCGCGATGACGAGCCCCTGAGGGCCGCCCAGGCGCTCGCCCACCAGAAGCAGGAGCGCGGTGAGCCCGGCCAGCAGCACCGTCGTCTTCAGCGCGTTGCTCAGCCGGTGGCCCCAGCCGCTCCCGCGCAAGCCCGGATTCTCCCGGGTCGTCGACGATCCATACATCCCGCCAGCACTCATGACGTGTCCTTGCCTTTCCTTTCCCTCTCTTGGGGTCTCGGAAAAAACGTAAGCAGGCGACAGGGCGCGTCAAACGCGGTGGGCTCAGGGCGTCCGGCCTCCGACCCGTCTACCCGGACTCACCGTGTGAGCCCGTTGAACAGGCGTGGCTTGCGCCTGCCTGGGGCACTTGCTAGGGAATCACGGATAACGGACACTCTCGACGTCATTGGAATTTTTTAGAACACATGCCATCCAAAGGTCAGGCGGGACTCAGGGGTGAGGAGGCGACGGCGAAGCGCAAGGATGCCCACCTGGATCTCTGCGCCACCGGGGATGTCGAGCCGCAAGGGAACAGCACGTTGCTGGAGGACGTGCGGCTGGTGCACTGCGCGATGCCGGAGATGGCCGTGGACGAGGTGGATCTCTCCACGGAGTTCCTGGGCAAGCGGCTGCGCTACCCGCTGCTCATCACCGGCATGACGGGTGGCACCGAGCGGGCCGGGGCGGTGAACCGCGACATGGCCACGCTGGCCGAGCGTCACGGGCTGGCCTTCGGCGTGGGCAGTCAGCGGGCCATGGCGGAGAACCCGCAGCTCACGGAGACCTTCCAGGTGCGCCAGGTGGCGCCCACCATTCCCCTGCTGGGCAACATCGGCCTGTACCAGGCGGTGGGCATGGGTGTGGACGGCGTGAGGCGGCTGGCGGAGGACATCGGCGCGGACGGCATGGCGCTGCACCTCAACGCGGGCCAGGAGCTCACCCAGCCCGAGGGCGATCGCGACTTCCGCGGTGGCTACAAGGTGGTGGAGGGGCTGGTGCGCGCCTTCGGCTCGCGCCTGCTGGTGAAGGAGACGGGGTGCGGCATCGGGCCCGAGGTGGCGCGCCGGTTGGTGGAGCTGGGCGTGCGCAACCTGGACGTGTCGGGGTTGGGCGGCACCTCGTGGGTGCGGGTGGAGCAGTTGCGCGCCACGGGCGTGCAGGCCCAGGTGGGCGCGGAGTTCTCCAGTTGGGGCATCCCCACCGCCGCTGCCATCGCCTCCGTGCGGCGGGCCGTGGGCCCGGACGTCCGGCTGGTGGCCTCGGGCGGGCTGCGCACGGGGTTGGACGCGGCGAAGGTGATCGCCCTGGGCGCGGACGTGGCCGGCACGGCGCTGCCGCTCTTCCGAGCCCAGCAGGAGGGCGGACTGGAAGGGGCCGAGCAGGCGCTTGCCATCATCCTCTCCGGGCTGCGTCAGGCGCTCGTGCTCACCGGCAGCAGGAACTGCGGTGAGCTCCGCCAGAAACCCCGGGTCATCATGGGCCAGTTGAAGGACTGGCTCGCGGCACTGTAGGGATTATTCCCGCGGGCGAGGTTCCGTCCGCGGTGGAGAGGATAATGTCCGAAACGTTGACGTCCCGGTTGTCTGGTTTCCACAAGCTGTCGATGGTCGCTCGGCACGAGAAGCTCGCCGAGATGCTGCAGCTGGACGAGATGGACCTGGCCCAGCTCCAGGGCATCAGCGCGTTGCAGCCCGGCCTGGCCAACCAGATGATCGAGAACGCCGTGGGCACGTTCTCCCTGCCGCTCGGGCTGGGACTGAACATGCAGGTCAACGGCCGCGACTACCTGGTGCCCATGGCGGTGGAGGAACCGTCGGTGGTGGCCGCGGTGTCCTTCGCCTCGAAGATCGTCCGCGAGTCGGGCGGCTTCAGCGCCGAGGCGGATGACCCCATCATGATCGGCCAGGTGCAGCTCACCCGGTATGGGGATCCCACCGAGGCCACGAAGAAGATCCTCGCGGCCAAGGAGGCCCTGCTGGCGCTGGCCAACAGCTTCCACCCGTCGATGGTGAAGCGCGGTGGTGGCTGCAAGGACATCGAGGTGCGCGTGCTGCCGGCGCCCGAGGGCCCGCGTGGCGAGCCGCTGCTCGTCGTGCACCTGATCATCGACACGCAGGAGGCGATGGGGGCCAACCTCATCAACACCATGGCAGAGGGCGTGGCGCCGCTCATCGAGCAGCTCACGGGCGGCAAGGTGTTCCTGCGCATCCTCTCCAACCTGGCGGACCGGCGGCTGGCGCGCGCCACGTGCCGGATTCCGGTGGAGGCGCTGGCGGACTTCGACATGCCGGGCCACCTCATCGCCGAGGGCATCTACCAGGCGAGCCGCTTCGCCCTGGCGGACCCGTACCGGGCGGCCACGCACAACAAGGGCATCATGAACGGCATCGACTCGGTGGCCATCGCCACGGGTCAGGACTGGCGCGCCATCGAGGCGGGCGCGCATGCCTTCGCCGCGCGGGATGGCCAGTACCGGCCGCTGTCGACGTGGCACGTGGATGAGGAGCACCTGGTGGGCCGCATCGAGCTGCCCATGTCGCTGGGCACGGTGGGGGGCCCCATCAAGGTGCACCCGGGCGTGCAGGTGGCCATGAAGCTGCTGCGCGTGGAGTCGGCGCGCGAGATGTCCATGGTGTTCGCGGCGGTGGGTCTGGCGCAGAACTTCGCGGCGGTGCGGGCGCTGGGCTCCATCGGCATCCAGAAGGGCCACATGGCGCTGCACGCGCGGTGCGTGGCGGTGACGGCGGGCGCGCGGGGCGACTGGGTGGAGAAGATCGCCGACCTGCTGGTGACGGCGGGCCACGTGAAGGTGGAGAAGGCCCGGGAGATCATCGCCTCGCTGTCGGAGGAAGACTTCCGCGCCGCCACGGGCACCGAAGGCTGAACCACTCCCTCTCCGAGCAGGAGAGGGCCAGGGTGAGGGAGGGGGATGTCCGGGTGTTGAACCCGTGTAGGCCCCCTCTCCCTCTGGGAGAGGGCTGGGGTGAGGGTCTCCCTGCCGCCAGCCCATGACAGGACATCATGGATACGAACGACACTCTGGTGGGCTTCGGCGCGGGCAAGGTCATCCTTCTGGGTGAGCACAGCGTCGTGTACGGCTACCCGGCGCTTGCGGGTCCGCTGTCGCGCGGTGTGACGGCGCGCGGAGAGCCCTCGAACAAGTGCCAGCTGGTGATCCCCGACGCGCTGATGCCGGAGCAGCGCAAGGTGCTGAAGGCGGCCTTCGCGCGGGCGACGGCGGCGTGCGGTGAGCCCGGGGTGAAGGTGTCGTTCGACACGGATCTGCCGCTGTCGATGGGGCTGGGCAGCTCGGGAGCGCTGTCGGTGGCGTGCACGCGGGTGCTGTTGCAGGCCGCGGGACGCAAGACGACGGCGTCCGAGGTGGCGGCCGTGGCGTGGGAGATGGAGCAGGAGTTCCACGGCACGCCGTCGGGGGTGGACCACACGACGAGCGCCATGGAGCAGCTCATCCTCTACCGCCGCAAGCCGGGCGCGGAGCAGGGCCGGGCCAAGGTGGTGGAGAGCCCCCGGCCGCTGAAGCTGGTGGTGGTGATGGCGGGCGCGCGCAGCCCGACGAAGCTGACGGTGGGCGCGCTGCGCGAGCGCCAGAAGCGCTGGTCCGAGCGTTACCAGCGCATCTTCCGGGAGATCGGCCTGCTGGCCTCCGAGGGCGCCGAGGCGGTGGAGGAGGGCGATCTGGAGGCGCTGGGGGACGTGATGAACGTCAACCACGGCCTGCTCGCGGCGCTGGGCCTGTCCTCGCCGGGGCTGGACGACATGGTGCACCGGCTGCGCAACATGGGCGCGCTGGGCGCCAAGCTGACGGGAGCCGGTGGTGACGGTGGCGCCGTCATCGGCCTGTTCAACGACACGGATCCGGTGGTGCACGAGCTCACGCGGCAGGGCATCCGCTGCTTCGACAGCCAGCTGGCGGGTCCGCGTGCCGAGGGCACGAGGGGGGCGGCATGAAGTCCACTGCCCTGGCGCACCCGAACCTCGCGCTGGTGAAGTACTGGGGGAAGCGGGATGACGCGCTCATCCTCCCCCACCAGTCGAGCCTGTCGATGACGCTGTCGCCGCTGTCGGTGCGGACGACGGTGGCCTTCGGGGTGGGCTCGGCCGATGAGGTGGAGCTCAACGGCTACGTGGCCAAGGGCAGCGAGCGCGACCGCGTGCTGCGCGTGCTGGACGCGGTGCGGGCCGAGGCGAAGGACGCGAAGCTGGGCCCCGCGAGGATGGTGTCGCGTGGGGACTTCCCGGCGGCGGCGGGCCTGGCCAGCAGCGCGGCGGGCTTCGCGGCGCTGGCGGTGGCGGCGCGCGCGGCGGCGGGGCTGCCCGCGGACCCGAGGGCGGCGAGCATCCTGTCCCGGATGGGCAGTGGCTCGGCGTGCCGCAGCGTGCAGGGCGGCTTCTGCGAGTGGATGCGCGGCGAGCGCCCGGACGGCACGGACAGCTACGCGGTGCAGCGCTTCGACGAGAAGCACTGGCCGGAGCTGCGCATGGTGGTGGCCATCGTCAACCGCGACGAGAAGGAAGTGAAGTCGCGCGACGGCATGAAGAACGCGGTGGAGACCAGCCCGTACTACCCGGCGTGGGTGAAGGACGCCGAGGCCGAGGTGGTGCGCGCGCGCGACCTGATTGCCCGGAAGGATCTGCAGGCGCTGGGCGAGCTGTGCGAGCGCAACGCGTGGCGGATGCATGCCACGTCGCTCGCGGCGGATCCGCCGCTCTGCTACCTGCTGCCGAAGACGCTGGAGCTCATCCACTCGCTGCGCGAGCAGCGCAAGAAGGGCGTGCCGGTGTGGTTCACGCTGGACGCGGGGCCGAACCCCTGCATCCTGACGGACGCGGCGAACGAGGTGGCGGCGGAGGCGGTGGCCAGGGCGTGCGGCGCCATCGAGGTGGTGCGGTGCGTGCCGGGCGGTGACGCGAAGCTGCTGACGGAGCACCTCTTCTGATGGAGCGCGCCCTCTCGGCCCCGGGGAAGCTGTTCGTGTCCGGCGAGTACGCCGTGCTGTGGGGCGGCGTGTCACGCGTGGCGGCGGTGGGTCCGCGCACGTCGGCGCTGGTGCGCCGGCGCTCGGACAGCCAGGTGCACGTGTGCGTGGAGGAGGGGACGCTGTCGGGACGGACGACGCCTCGGGGTGTGAAGTGGGAGCGCGAGGTGCCCCCGGGCTTCTCCTTCGTGGCGCGCACGCTGGACGAGGCGCTGCGGCTGTACGGGCGCGAGTCCGTGGGCTTCGACCTGGCGGTGTCCCCCTCGGCGGTGGGGCCCAATGGGAAGAAGCTGGGTATGGGCGGCAGCGCGTGCGCCACGGTGCTGGCGGCGGACGCGGTGCGCTTCGTGCTGGAGGAGAAGTTCGACGCGCTGAAGGTGGCGCTCGTCTCCCACGCGGCGGCGCAGGGCGGGAAGGGCAGTGGAGGAGACGTGGCCGCGAGCTACGCGGGTGGCGTGGCGCGCTACCGGCGCTACGAGGTGTCCGGCCTCATCGAGGCGTCGAGCGCCGGTGGTTACCGCGCGGCGCTGGACTCGGCCCCGCAGGTGGACGTGTGGCGGCTGCCGACTCCCAAGCTGTCCCTGGGGTATGCCTTCACCGGGGAGAGCGCCTCGACGCGGGTGCTCATCTCGCAGGTGGAGGCGAAGATGGGAGAGGCGGGGCGCCGGGCCTTCGTGGAGCGCTCGGACGCGCTGGGGCATGAGATCGAAGTGGGGCTCGGGGGCGGGGACTTCCGCGCCTTCTCCGAGGCCGTGCGCGAGCAGCACGCGCTGCTCCAGGAGCTGGGCCCGCTGGAGACCGAGCCGATGCGCCGGGTGCTGGGCATGGCCTCGGCGTACGGGTGCGTGGGCAAGCAGTCCGGCGCCGGAGGCGGAGACGGGTGCATCCTGTTCGCCCAGGACGCGGAGAAGCGCGCCGAACTGCTCGAGGGCATCCGCTCGCGGGGCTTCCACACGCTGGAGCTCGAGGTGGAGCCCGGCATACGCGGCGAGGCCCAGCCGGACGCACGGCTGCGCTCGTGGCTCGACGCCTGGAAGTGAGCCAAGGCATGAGGAAGACGCCCCACCGGCTGTTGGCGCTCGTGAAGCTCGCCGCCCTCCTGGTCCTCCCGGGAGGCGCGCTGGCGGCTCCCTCCGAGCCCCGCGCGCCTACGAAGGAGGAACGGGCCCGCTATCCCTGGCTGTCCGCGGAGCGCTCCATCCGTCCGCTGGGCGAGGCGATTGCTCCTCCATCCGGCTACATGCGGGTGCCGGTAGAGGAGGGGTCCTTCGGCGCGTGGCTGCGGGGCCTGCCGTTGCGTCCGGAG
Source organism: Archangium lipolyticum (assembly GCF_024623785.1). Lineage (NCBI taxonomy): Bacteria > Pseudomonadati > Myxococcota > Myxococcia > Myxococcales > Archangiaceae > Archangium > Archangium lipolyticum. Next base: position 203,568 of record NZ_JANKBZ010000018.1, on the reverse strand, counting down.
GGGACGCCGGTGCGCGACTTCCGGGGCCAGGAGCTCCGCGCCGGGGATGATGCCTCCGTCGCGGCGGTGGCCGAGCTGGACGTGGGCACGGCCAACCTCCAGCAGTGCGCGGACTCCATCATCCGCCTGCATGCCGAGTGGCAGTGGTCGCGGGGCCAGAAGGAGCGCATCGCCTATCGCTTCACCAGCGGGCACCTGGCCGCCTGGCCTCGCTACGCGGCTGGAGAGCGCGCTCGCGTGTCGGGTTCCAAGGTGACGTGGGTGAGGAGCGGGGCGACGGATGGCTCGCGTGCCTCGTTCCGCGCGTACCTGGACCTGGTCTTCACCTACGCGGGGACATTGTCGCTGGCCACCGAGAAGCAGCGGCCCGGGCGCGAGGACGTGCGGCCGGGGGACTTCTTCGTGCTGGGTGGCAGCCCGGGGCACGCCGTGCTGGTGCTGGACGTGGCGCGCAACGCCGCGGGCGAGCGGGTGGCGCTGCTCGGCCAGGGGTTCATCCCGGCGCAGGACTTCCACGTCCTCTCTCCGGGCGAGGACGGCCCCTGGTTCTCGCTTGAGGCCGACACGGTGGCCACGCCCTACTGGCAGCCCTTCCCCTGGTCCTCGCTGCGCAGGTTCTAGGCCCTCTCGCCTGCTCGCATCCCCAGTGGGCGGATGTCCCTCCACACCCGACCGTGGGGGGACACCCCGTTTAGGTTTGACTCAGTCATGCCCTCGGCGCGGAAAGCGGGTTGGCCTCCCCCTGTCTGGCGGCCGGTGGTCTTCTACGCATTGGTCGCCGCGCTGTGGATCATGTTCTCCGACGTGCTCGCCTCGGCGGTGGTGCGGAGCGTCGGCCACTTCACCCTGGTGGAGATCCTCAAGGGCTGGCTGTTCGTCGCCGCCACCTCGGCCCTGTTGTACGCGCTCATCCAGCGGGATACCTCGGCCCTGCGCCGGTCCGAGGCCCTCCACCGGGCCAGTCTGGAGAGCATGGCGGATGCGCTCTTCCTGGTCGACGCCCAGGGGCGGATCGTGGAGGCGAACCAGGCCACGCTGAAGCTGTTGGGACTCCATCCGGACAGGCTTCCCAAGGACGTCTGCCAGATGCTCACACTGCTCGATATCCGCCATCCGGATGGGAGGCCCCTGGCATGTGACGAGCTGCCCAGCTGCAGGGCCCTGAGAGGCGAGACGGTGCGCGAGGAGGCGCTCGAGCTTCAGCGCCCGAGTGGAGAACGGCTCCACATCAGTGTGACCGCCTCCCCGGTCCTCTCGGGCACGGGACGGCCGCCGGAGCTGGCGGTGGTGGTGATACGTGACATGACCGAGCTCAAGCGCCTGGAGCGGATGCGGGACGAGTTCCTCTCCATCGCCGCCCACGAGCTGCGCACGCCCATCACCACCATCAAGGGGTATGCCCAGCTGCTCGATCGCTGGACACCGGGAGGGCACGAGCCCCGGGAGGGCAGGGCCTTCCAGATCCTCAACCGTCAGAGTGATCGGCTCACCCATCTGGTGCAGGAGTTGCTCGAGGTGTCCCGGCTCCAGCTCGGCCGGCTCGCGTTGCAGCGCCAGCGCTTCGAGCTGGGCGCGCTGGTGGAGGACGTGCTCGAGCGGATGCGCGGTGTCTCCTCCGGGCACCACTTCGTGCTCCATCAGGAGGGCTCCGTGTTCGTGGACGCGGACCCGGACCGGATCGAGCAGGTGTTGGTGAATCTGTTCGACAACGCCATCAAGTACTCGCCCGGAGGGGGAGACATCGAGGTGTCGGTCACGCTCCAGGGCACCCTGGTGGTGGTGTCGGTCCGGGACCATGGGATGGGCATTCCCCGGGAGCGGCAGGGCCAGCTCTTCGAGCGGTTCTATCGCGCCCATGCCGGGCTCGCGTCCGACCGGGGGGGCATGGGCGTCGGGCTGCACCTGAGCGAGCAGATCATCCAGAAGCACGGCGGCCGCATCTGGTTCGAGAGCGAGGAGGGAAGGGGCTCGACGTTCTCGTTCAGCCTGGCCCAGGCCCAGGCCCAGGTCGAGCAGGAGGCGAGGCCCTGAGGCCCGGGAGGCTCAGAACATGTGACCGAAGTTCAGGTACACACGGCTGCGGCCCGTCTCCGGAGACATCGCCCAGTCGAAGCGCACCACCGCCGCGCGCCGGGCCACCCGCACGCCGGCTCCCACGCCTGGATGCCACTTCCACCACGGGCCATCCACCACGTCCGGGTGCCACACACGTCCCAGGTCCACGAAGGCCACGCCACCCACCGTCACCGGCGCCTTGAGCAGCCGGAAGTCGAAGGCCCGCACGCGCAGCTCCGTGTTCGAGAACGCCTTGATGTTGCCCGCGAACCGGTTGCGCTCGATGCCGCGCACGCTGCTCATGCCGCCGATGCCCTCGGAGGTGCTCACGCCGCCCGTGTTCACCCACTCGAAGAAGGGCACCTCGCCGAAGAGCATGTCCAGCGTCAGCCGCTGCGCCAGGAGGATGCGCGGCCCCAGTCTCCAGAAGCGCCGCTCGCTCAGCGTCACGCCCGCGTACTGGTACCGGCTCCACGTGGCGTTCCCCGACACGCGCAGGGCCAGCTCCTCCACGCCGCCTCGCGTCGGGTCCGACTCGTTGTCTCGCGTGTCCCAGAGCACGCCCGCCGCCAGCTGTCCCGTGGGCCCGCCCTCGATGCCCACCGGCCTCTGCTCCTTCAGCAGCGAGGTGTCGAACGTGTCCACCTCCGTGTACCGCCACGAGTAGCCCACGTAGGACTGGAAGGGGTGGTTCTCTCCCCAGGGCCGGCCACGCAGCCGCAGCCACACGCCGGGCGAGCCCTTCTGGTAGTTGAAGCGCTCCTGGTTCTCGTCGCCCTTGAAGTCCTGCGCGGACACGTTGCCCGCCCCGTAGAAGGGGCTGCGCAGCTCGCGCCGGTACTCCAGGCGGAACTCCAGCCGCATGGGCCCGATGAGCTGCGGCCCGTCGTAGCGCAGGTAGTGGTTCTGCTGCCCGCGGCTGGTGAACATCGCCTGGATGGCGATGCCGTGCTGGTACGGGCTGTGGCCCGGCGCGTACAGGTACGCTCCGGCCACGCCTCCATAGGTGAAGCCCAGGTCCGAGTTGTAGCTCACCAGGGGCAGCGCGATGGCGTCGAACCCCTTTTCCTTCTTCTGCGGCAGCTCCTCCTCGGGGGCGGAGGTCGCGGCGGGAACGGCGCTCGGGGCGGCGGCCGTGGCGGTGGCGAGAGTCGTCAACAGCAGCGCGGTCGTCAGCATCACGCTACAAGGTGACACGTCGCCAAGGGGCGGGACCATCTTGACATCAAATGCCCTCGCTCGTCTGGCCGCTCTCCAGCGGGCCTGATCTCATCGCACGGCTGGTGTCCTCCCGGGTGCGCATCTTCCCGGCCACGGATGGGGGAGGGGAGACGAGACGTGCGAGACGTGAACGACATCATCAGCCCGCAGTTGCAGTCCTGGGCCCGCGAGTACGTGCGACGCGTGGGGGCGAAGGTTCCCCCTGTGCCGGCTTCGCGCCGGCGCAAGCTGCTTGTCGTCCATCTGGACGGGGTGCCCAAGGCACATCTGGATGAGGCCGTCCGCACTGGACGGATGCCGTTCCTCTCGAAGCTCGTCCGCTCGGGTACCTACTCCCTGGACGATGCCTTCTGGGGCTCGCCTGCCTCCACGCCCTTCTTCCAGGCGGGCTTCCTCTATGGCCTGCGCCATCCCAACCTGCCCGCCTACAGCTGGTTCGATCGGGAGCTCGGCCGCAAGGTGCAGATGAACACCCCGCGCGACGCGCTCGCCATCGAGGAGCGGTTGGGGCGCCGCGAGGGCGCCAGCCTGCTGGCCGATGGTGGACACACGTACTTCTCGCTCTTCCAGGCCCAGGCCAACAACCGGCTCTGCATGAGCACGCTGGCCAACTTCAAGGTCATGGCGCGCGGCTTCAAGCACGAGATGGAGGGCGTGCTCGTGGCGCGGACGCAGACGCCCCTCTCGTATCTGCGAGGGCTGGGCAAGGACGCGTGGCGGGCCTTCACCGAGGTCTACCGCTGGAGCCGCGCGCTCCGGGACTGGCGCCACGAGGGCGGCTTCCTCATCAGCCGCGTCTTCCTCCAGCGGCTCGGGTGGAGCTTCGCTCACACCAAGGCCCTGGTGGACATGGTGCGGGGCGTGCCCGCCGTGTACCTCGTCTACGGCAACTATGACGAGGTGGCCCACCGCCGCGGCCCCCAGTCGGAGCAGGCGCTCTCGGAGCTGCGGCGCGTGGATGCCTACCTGGCCGAGCTCTACGCCGTGGCCCGGACGGTGGACCCTGGCTACGACCTCGTCTTCCTCACGGACCACGGCCACGTGGACAGCCTCCCGTTGGAGCAGCGCACGAGCCAGCGCCTCGAGGCGCTCCTCCTCCAGGGCGAGGCTCCTCCGCTCTCCGAGGACGTGGCGCGAGGGCTGCTCGATGGCCGTCCGCACCCGGTGGAGTCGGAGCCCTGGGCCACGGAGGAGCCGGTGGTCATCGAGTCCGGCAACTTCTCCCACGTCTACCTGACGCGGGGGCTCCAGCCGCTCGAGGCCGCGCAGCTGGTGGCGCGCCACCCGGAGGTGCTCGCGAGGGCCACGCGCCACCCGGACATCGGCATCGTGGCGATGCGGCGGGGTGACTCGGCGGTGGCGGTCATCAATGGCGGGGTGTACGGGCCGGACGACATCGACAGCGCGCCCTTGTCGACGGAGTTCTCGCGCCGCGCGGTGGCGGACTACCTGCGCGAGCTGCCGCACATGTCCACGGCGGGAGATCTGGTGCTCTTCGGCCAGGCGGTGCGCAAGGGCGGCACGGTGGGCTTCGCCTGGGAGTTCGGCTCGCACGGCGGCCTCACGCGCACGGAGACGTCCAGCGTCATCTGCTGGCCGACCGACCTTCCAGTGGACCTGTCCGGGCTGGGCCACTGCACGCAGCTCCACGAGAGGCTGTCCGAGGTGTACCGCGACGGCGCCCGGCCGGTGGTGTACCCGGACACGAGGTTCGCGGAGGCGACATGAAGGGGCCAGCGGGCCGGACGTACCTCAAGGCACTCGCCGTGCTGGTGGGGGTGGTGCTGTCCGCCATCCTCATCTCCACCGCCTTCTTCCGGTGGAACCTGGGCGGCGACGGGCCGTTGCTCATCCCGCGCTTCTCGTTGGGGAAGTTCGTCCACGACCTGCCCGGCCACCTGCGCTGGCTCATCCCCTTCATGCTGCTGTCGGCGTCCATCATCCCGTTCCGCGCCATGCAGTGGCAGAAGACGCTGGGCAAGCCGGTGCCCATCCGCGAGCGCTACCACCTGGTGGCCATTGGCGCCTTCACCCACAACGCGCTGCCCGGGAAGCTGGGGGACTTCATCCGCTCCTTCCTGTTGTCGCGCACCCAGCGGATTCCCTTCCTGCAGTCGCTGGGCTCGGTGGCGGTGTGCAAGCTGCTGGAGTTCGCCGCGCTGATGGGACTGGTGGCCCTGTCCTTCGTCGGCCCCTTCGGCGAGACGATGGCCCAGTTCTCCGGGGCGCTGCGGGCGGCGGTGGGGGTGTGCGTGGGGCTGGTGGTGCTGGTGGTGCTGCTGGCCCACTATGCGCTGCCGCTCGCCCGGTTGCTGGAGCGCAAGAAGCGGCTGCCGCGGTTGCAGCACCTGCTGGGGCACGTGTCCGAGGGCCTGGGCACCGCGCGCAGCTTCCGGGGCATGGCGGTGGCGCTCCTGTTCTCCATCCCCCCGGTGTTGGCGCCCGCCCTGGGCTACGGGCTGGGCCTGCACGCCCTGGGCATCCACGGGGGCGTCTTCGCGGGCACCGTCATCCTGGGGGCCATCGCGCTGGGCCAGTCGTTCCCCGGGGTACCGGCGGGCATGGGCATCTACTACTTCGTCACCAGCTGGGCGGCGCGGAACCTGGGCGCTTCACCCGAGGACGCGGCGGCCTTCGCCACGCTCACCCACCTGGGCACCGTGGTGAGCCAGGTGGCGGTGGGGGCCCTGTCGGTGCGCATCCGCGGCATCCGGCTGAGGGACCTCCGCAAGGGCGGCAGCCTGGCGCGCGAGGCGGCGAGCCACGTGGCCCACGAGGCCGTGGAGCCCGTCCACGTGCCGAGCTGATGCGGAAAAAGAAAAAGGCCCCGGCTTTTCAGCCGGAGCCTTTTTCAGTGCCCAGGAGAGGACTCGAACCTCCATGCCCTTGCAGGCGCTAGACCCTGAATCTAGTGTGTCTACCAATTCCACCACCTGGGCAGGCGGTGCGTCTCGGCGGTGCGTTGCGTCGACGGGTGCGGTGTATAGATGCCTGAACCGTCCCCGTCAAGCAGTTGTTTCAACCTCACTTCTTCAACGGCCATTTCCCTTCGGACTCGAGCCGGCGCCGGACGGCGGGGTTCTCGTCCATGAAGGCCGTGAGGGACTCTTCGGTAATCTCCACGAAGACGTCCTCATTCCCCAGCTCGGTCTGGCAGGACAGGCGGGAGTACGGGCGCACGTCGAAGCCCATGTCCAGCCGGTCCATCTCCTGGTCCGTCTGCTCGGAGAGGGACTCCAGGCCCTTGCGGACCCAGATGTGACAGGTGGAGCAGGCGCAGACCCCGCCGCAGGAGTGGCCTACCTGGGCGCCGGCCTTCTCGGCGGCGTCCAGCAGGGTGGTCCCCGTCGACACCTCCACGGTGACGTCGTCCAGGGGGCTCTTGAAATGGACCTTGGGCACGTCAGAACTCCTCGACCGAATGGCCCGCGACGACCTTCGTCAGGGCCTGGTTCATCACCCGCTCGACGAAGGGCTTGCACACCTCGTCCAGGGCATGGATGGACTCCTTGAGGGCGTGGTGGTCGTTCCCCTGAGCCACCTCGCGCACCTTCGCCATGGCCGCCTCGATGGTGGCCCGCTCCCCGCCCACCAGCAGCGCGGCGTGCTCCCCCAGCTGACGCCCGGCCTCGGCGAGGACGCGCTCGGCCTCCACCCGCTGCTCGCGCAGCTGGCGCACCTGCACGTCGTCCTCGGCGTGGTCGATGGAGTCGAGCAGCATCTGCTCGATCTCCTCGTCCGTGAGGCCATGGCTGGGCTTCACGGTGATGGACTGGGTGGTGCCGGTGCTCTGCTCCTTGGCCGTGACGGCGAGGATGCCGTCCGCGTCCACCTGGAAGCGCACCTCCACGCGCGCCATGCCGGCGGGTAGGGGTGGAATCCCACTCAGGGTGAAACGCGAGAGGCTGCGGCAATCCTCCACCAGCTCGCGCTCGCCCTGGAGCACGTGGACGTCCAGGCCCGTCTGCCCGTCCTTGAAGGTGGTGAACACCTGGGCGGCGGCGATGGGGATGGTGGAGTTGCGCGGAATCAGCTTCTCCACCAGGCCGCCCATCGTCTCCAGGCCGAGCGACAGGGGGATGACGTCCAGCAGGAGCACCTCGTCCTGCCGGTCCACGTTGGTGAGCAGGTCCGCCTGGACGGCCGCGCCCAGGGCGACCACCTGATCGGGGTCGATGTCGCTGAGGGGCTCGCGGCCGAACAGCTCGGCCACGAAGCGGCGCACCGCGGGCACCCGGGTGGCGCCGCCCACGAGGATGACGCCGTCCAGCTCCGAGGCCGCCACCCCCGCGTCCTTGAGGGCCCGGCGGCACACCACGCCCGTCTTCTGGATGAGCGGGCGGATCCACTCCTCGAAGTCCGGGCGCCGCAGCGTCTGCCGGTGCGCGCCCACGGTGAGCTCCACCTCGGGGGCGTCGGTGAGGGCCTCCTTGGCCTTGCGCGAGGCGGCGAGCACCTCGGCCACCAGGGTGGGGGCGGGGGAGGACTGGCCCATGGCCTCCAGCACGCGCTGGGCGATGGCCCGGTCGAAGTCATCGCCGCCCAGGGCCGAGTCGCCGCCGGTGGACTTCACCTCGAAGACGCCCTCCACCAGCTTGAGGATGGAGACGTCGAAGGTGCCGCCGCCGAGGTCATAGACGGCGTAGGTGCCCTGGCTGCCCTTGTCGAGGCCGTAGGCGAGCGCCGCCGCGGTGGGCTCGTTGAGCAGGCGCAGCACCTCGAGGCCCGCGAGCCGGCCCGCGTCCTTGGTCGCCTGGCGCTGGGCGTCGTCGAAGTAGGCGGGCACGGTGATGACGGCCTGCTCCACCTTGCCGGCGAAGTGGGACTCGGCGCGGCGCTTGATGGCGCGGAGGATCTCCCCGGACACCTCGATGGGCGTCACCGGCTGGCCTCCGGCCACCTCGAAGCGCACCACCTTGCCGCCGCTGGCGAACTTGTAGGCGCCCAGCTTGCGCGTCTCCGCGTCCTCCGGGCTGCGGCCCATGAAGCGCTTCACGGAGATGATGGTGTCGGTGGGGTGCTCGGCCGCGAGCTGCTTCGCTCGCGAGCCCACCACCACGCCCCCATCCTTCCCGTAGTGCACCACCGAGGGCAGGAGGTTCGAGTCTCCCTCGTCCGCCACCAGGCAGCGAGGCTTGCCCTGGATGACGCTCGCCACCAGCGAGTTCGTCGTCCCCAGGTCGATCCCCACCGCGTGCCCCTTGGGCTTCAGCGGGTCATGAATCTGCAGGTAGCCGTTCTTGCTCACGCCAGCATCTCCTCCTCGAAGGCTTCCACCTGCTCGAGGAAGCGCGTGAAGTACCGCACCCGTCCCAGCGCGTGCGATGCCTTTTTCACCGATGACTCGGCCGCAGGCCCCTGCTCCAGGGTGCGCAGCGTGTCCACGGCCTCCTGGAGGGCGGCCTTCTTCCGGCCCTCCACGTCCGTGGCCATCTTCTGGGCCTTCTCCAAATCCTTGGCCTCCATGGCCTCGTCGAGCGCCTCGCGCAGCTCCATCACCTCCTCGAGAAACTCGAGGGGCATGTCCTTCTGCGCTCCGGCGTCCTCCCGCTCCAGGTCCACCCCGTGCACCTTCAGCAGGTAGAAGGCCCGCTTCGTCCCGTCCTTGAGCGTCTTGTAGGCCTCGTTGAGCGCCGTCGTCTGCTCCAGCGAGAGCCGGCGCTCTCGCGCCTCCGCCTGGGCGAACCGGTCCGGGTGCAGCTGGAGGGAGAGCTCCCGGTACTGCTTCTCCAGCGCGGGCACGTCCACGTCGTACGCCCGGGGGAGACCGAAGACGTCGAAGTGCGTGGCACCCGGCGGCCTCGCGGCGATCTTTCCGCAGGCCGGGCAGAACGGGCGCCCCGCCGTGTCCTTTTCACAGTTCCAGCACTTCACCAGCGCTTCCCCTTTCCGGGGCAAAACGAAAGGGCCCGGCTTTCCGCGGCCGAGCCCCCAGATGACTCTCGAAGACCCTCACCCCAGCCCTCTCCCAGAGGGAGAGGGGGCCTTGCTCGGGTCGTTACACGGAGAAGCTCTCGCCGCAGCCGCACGAGCCCTTCACGTTCGGGTTGTTCAGCTTGAACCCCGAGGCCATCAGCGTCGACTCGTACACGATCTCCGTGCCGAGCAGGTACAGGTAGCTCTTCGGATCCACGAACACCCTCACCCCGTCCCGCTCGAAGATCTTGTCCTTCTCGCGCGGCTTCTCCGCCCACTCCATCACGTACGCCAACCCCGAACACCCACCGCCACGCACCGCGATGCGCAGCCCCGCGTCCGGCGTCTGCCGCTCGGCCAGCAGCTTCTTGAGCTGCCCCACCGCGCTGTCATGCAGCGTGATGCCTCGCGCCGGCTTCGCGGCCGGGGCGGCGGCAGGCGTCGTCTGCGTCTGGCTCGTCTGGTTGCTCGCCTGCTCGTTCATCACGTGCCTCCTCCCTTCGGGGCGCTGCACTACGCCTTCTGCTGCCGCGCCTCGCGCTTCTTCTTGAAGTCCTCGATGGCCGCCTTGATGGCGTCCTCGGCCAGCACCGAGCAGTGGATCTTCACCGGCGGCAGCGCCAGCTCGCGCGCCACGTCCTTGTTGGAGATCGTCATCGCCTGGTCCACCGTCTTGCCCTTCACCCACTCGGTGACCAGCGAGCTGGACGCGATGGCCGAGCCGCACCCGAACGTCTTGAACTTGGCGTCCTCGATGATGCCGTCGTCGCTGATCTTCAGCTGCAGGCGCATCACGTCGCCGCACGCGGGGGCTCCCACCAGACCGGTGCCCACGTTGGGGTCCGCCTTGTCGAGCGTGCCGACGTTCCGGGGGTTCTCGTAGTGCTCAATGACCTTGTCGCTGTAAGCCATGGGGATTCCCTTCTGAAGCCTTGTCACCGGGTCCGTTGCCCGCCAATCCCGCCGGGGTCGGGAGCCCGCCTGCCCTCCCACCAGGGGAGGGCGCGCAACGGTGCTAGTGCGCCGTCCACTCGATGCTCTTGAGGTCGATGCCTTCCTTCGCCATCTCGTATAGCGGGCTCATCTCGCGCAGACGGTTCACCTTGTCCACCATGAGCTTGATGACGTAGTCGACCTCTTCCTCGGTGTTGAAGCGGCCGAGGCCAAAACGGATGGAGCTGTGCGCCAGCTCCTCGTCCACGCCGCAGGCGCGCAGCACGTACGAGGGCTCGAGCGAGGCCGACGTGCACGCGGAGCCCGAGGACACCGCCACGTCCTTGATGGCCATCATCAGCGCCTCGCCCTCGACGTAGGCGAAGGAGATGTTGAGGCTGCCCGGCAGGCGGTGCTCCAGCGAGCCGTTCACCGTCACCATGTCCAGCTGGTCCATGATGCCCTTGCGGAGCCGCTCGCGCAGACGGAAGAGGCGCGCGGACTCGTCGGCCATCTCCTGGCGGGCGATCTCCGCCGCCTTGCCGAAGCCCACGATGGCGCCCACGTTCAGCGTGCCCGAGCGCATGCCGCGCTCATGGCCACCACCGTCGATGATGGGGGCGATGCGCACGCGCGGCTTGCGGCGCACGTACAGCGCGCCCACGCCCTTGGGCCCGTACATCTTGTGTGCGGAGATGGACGCCAGGTCGACGTGCATCTCCTCCACGTTGAACGGCACCTTGCCGATGCCCTGCACCGCGTCGCAGTGGAAGAGGATGCCCCTCTGGCGGCACAGCTTGCCGATCTCCGCCACGGGCTGCACGGTGCCGATCTCGTTGTTGGCGAGCATGATCGACACCAGGATGGTCTTGTCGGTCATGGCCGCCTCGAGCTTCTTCAGATCGATCCGGCCATCCTTCTCCACGTCCAGGTAGGTGACGCGCGCGCCACCGGTGGGCAGCTCGGCCCACTGGCGGTACACAGGGTCATTGTCGAGGTCGTGCTTGATGGACAGCTCGGCGAGGTTGTCGCGCGACACGGGCGTGCCGGTGAGCTGGGCCAGCCGCATCTGCCGGAGCTCGTCCAGGCGCTCCTGACGCACGCGCTCCAGCCGCTTGCAGGTGTCGAGCACCGCCTTGTGCTCGGTCTTCAGGGTGATGATGTGGTCACCCTTGTCCTTGTAGAACTCGACCACGCCCTTGATGGCGAGGTTGTCGGACTCGGTGGCGCCCGAGGTGAAGACGATCTCCTTGTCGGACGCGCCGATGAGCGCCGCCACCTGCTTGCGCGCCTGCTCCACCGCCGCCTCGGCCTTCCAGCCGAACGCGTGGTTGCGCGACGCCGCGTTGCCGAAGTCCTCCTTGAGGTACGGCAGCATCGCCTCCAGCACCCGCGGGTCCAGCGGGGTGGTGGCGTGGTTGTCCATGTAGATCGGCAGCTTCAGCATCTCGGTAGACCTTCCAGGCGACTGTCCGGCCCCTCGCCGTGGGTGGGGGATAACCCCGCGACGTTGCTAGGTGCTCCTACATGGACACACCTAATGTGGACTGGACCGGTCAATTATAAAATCGGGACCCCTCTGGTCAAGCCGACATAAGGAGCGGCGGCCCCGAGTCTTTCAACCGCGAATCGGACCGATTCAGTCCTCTATCACGGAGTGGACCGGAGCGGGGCGCTCCATTTCGGAGCACCCGCGCCACCTTGGTGCACCCCGTACGGCCAAGTGCGCGATTTCAGGGCAGCGGGGCGTTGGCCGACAGGCTGCAATTCCGGGAGACCGCGACTTCCGGAGGGATGCGCCGATGGGCACGAACGAGAAGCGGGCGATGAAGCTGAACGCGGTGGGGGCCATGGAGCTGTCGGTGGGAGGGCGGTCGGAGCTGGCGAGGAGCGGGGGAGGCGAGCCGCCCCGGGGTGGGGGGGAGGACCCACACCGGTACCAGGATGGGTGGAGGGCGGGGAAGCCGGCGGAGGATCCGGAGAAGATGAAGAAGTGGGGGCTGGTGACGGCGAAGCCGAGCGAGTTCCTCATCCACATGCGCCGGGGCCGGGTGCGCGAGGTGAGCGGGCAGGGGGCCTCGTGCTTCAAGCTGCCGGGCGACGCGGTGGCGATCGTCCCCACGAGCGTGCAGCGGCTGCAGTTCACCGCGGACCAGGTGACGAGCGAGAAGGTGGGCGTGCAGGTGACGGGCCTGGCGGTGTACCGGATCGTCGACCCGCTGGTGGCCTTCCGGATGCTGAACTTCTCCTTCCCGGAGCGGGCGCAGCAGAAGCTGGCGGAGCTGCTGCGCGAGATGTTCGTGGGCGCGGTACGGCGGCTGGTGGCGAACCTGTCGGTGGAGGAGTGCCTCTCCAAGCGCAAGGAGGGCATCGCCGCGGAGCTGATGCGCGAGATTGCTCCGGTGGTGTCGGGGAAGGGGAGGCTGGAGGACCGGAGCGACACGGGGTGGGGCGTGGTCCTGGACACGATTGAAATCCAGGACGTGCGGGTGCTGTCGGACACGGTGTTCGCGAACATGCAGGCGCGCTTCCGGCAGGAGCAGGAGCGGGTGGCGCGCGAGGCGGAGCTGGCGAAGGAGCGCTTCATCCGGAGGGAGGAGGCGGAGGCGGAGCGGCAGATCGCCCTGACGCGGCTGACGACGGAGGAGGAGGTCCGGCACAAGCGGCAGGAGGCGGAGGAGCAGGCGAAGCTGGAGGCGCTGGCGGTCGAGTCGCGGGTGGAGGAGGCGCGGGTCGCGAAGGAGCGGAGCACGCGGCAGGCGCAGGTGGGGCTGGAGCGGGAGACGGCGCTGGCGAAGCTGAACGCCGAGCTGGAGGTGAGGGAGCAGAAGGCGAAGGCGGAGGAGGCGCAGAAGCTGGCGCAGCTCGAGGCCGAGCGGAGGATGTCGGAGGCGAAGCTGGCGCAGGAGCGGGCGCTGGCGGCGTCGAGGTCCCAGGCGGAGCTGGAGCGGTTGAAGCTGGAGCAGCAGGCGCAGGCGGCGAAGCTGACGAATGAGCGGGCGCTGGCGGCGGCGAAGGCGCAGGCGGAGCTGGAGCGGCTGAAGCTGGAGCAGGAGCAGGAGGCCGCGAGGCTGGCGCACGAGCGGCAGATGGCGGCCGTAAAGGCGGAGGCGGAGCTGGAGAAGCTGCACCAGGAGCAGCAGGCGCAGACGGCGAGGCACACGTCGATGATGGCGGTGTTGCAGCAGGAAGCTGAGCGGGCGAGGGCGCAGGCGAAAGTGGCGGAGGCACGGTGCGCGATTGCCGAGGCCGAGCTGGCGATGGCGGAGATGGACGCTCGCAAGGCTCGGATCATCCAGGACCCGGAGCTGGCGAAGGTACGCGCGCTCAAGGAGATCGACAACACGCTCTCGCCGGAGGCGATCCAGCTGGTGCTGGCGCAGCAGCTGCCGCAGGTGGCGGCGGCGTTCCAGCAGAAGATGGGCGAGGTGCACGTGACGGCGGTGGATGGGGCCAACCCGTTCGGCTACATCGCGGCGGCGGTGGAGGGAGTCATGGGCCTGGCGCGGTCCGCGGGCCTGCAGGTGCCCACGCCGCCGAAGAAGGACCAGCCGGTGTGAAGGTTCAGGAGCGGTGGCGCTCGGCGACGCGGTAGAGCTGCGTGAGGGAGCGGTCCAGCAGTGACTGGCACGAGCGCATGTAGCGGTGGGCTCGGAGATAGGGAAACCAGACGCGAGGGCCGACGCGCACCTGCATCTCCCCGAGCTTCTTGCGCGGTATCCACTGCCCGCCGAGGTTGCGTACCAGGACTTCCCCCAGGTACGCGGCCACGGCGGGCACCGCGTGCTCGTCGATGCGTTCCCGCTCGAAGATCATCGGGAATCGGTCGCGCAGAAAGTGGGCATCGACGTCCGTGAGCGACTCAGGGGTCTCCTTGAAGACGGAGGGCACTTTGGAGTGCAGGAGCGCCACGAGTTGCTCCGAGAGGTGGCCATAGTACTGGCGCACACGCTCCGGGCTCTCCACGTCCGGAGGGAGGGTGGACTCGAGGGGTACCCACTCGTCGGCTTCGGGCGGCTGGTATGCGTTGAGCTCGGTGATCTTGCGCTGGCGTTCGTGGAAGGCGATGTCATCCACCACGCGGGAGAGGAGTGGCGCCACGTCCGGGTGGAAGCGGGGCTCCACGGGGGCGAGCGTGGCGCTGTGCGTGCACCGGACCATCGCGATCACCGAATCCGGAGCAAGCCGATCACTGATCCGGGCCAGGCCGATCATCGACACGGACGTAGGGATGACGGATGCAGTCCAAGGGGGGCGCGCCATTCATGCCTCGCATCTCCAGCGAGGTGAAGAACCACTTCGGCTACATCTCGGGAGCCCTCGCGGAGCGGGACTACCTGGTGGGCAACAGCTTCAGCGCCGCCGACATCCAGATGAGCTTCGTGCTGGAAGCGGCGCGGCTCACGGGCGCCCAGGAAGTCTTTCAATCCCTTCCCAACCTCGGCACCTATCTCGAGCGGTTGCATGCCCGCCCCGCCCATCAGCGCGCCCTTCAGCGTGGCAGGCTCGGCGACACGGGCGGCCAGGACAAGCGCCAACGACTCACGCGCCCCCACCTGGAGGGGCGACCGTCACAGGTACACCGTACATCCGCGCCGCTCGAGCCGCTCGAGCCACCCGGGTAGTGACGACAGCTTGTTCCACCGCAGATCCAGCTTCTGGAGGTTCGGGAGCTCTCTGATGCTCGAGGGGAGGGAACGCAGCAGGTTGCCCCTCAAGTCGAGGTACTCGAGGTGGGTCAACCCGCCCAGCGACTCGGGGAGCGCACCCAGCCTGTTGTTCCTCAAGTCGAGCTCCGAGAGGCGGGTGAGGCCGCCAATCGACTCCGGGAGAGACGTCAATCGGTTGTTCTCCAGGCTGAGCTTCCTGAGACGCGTCAGCCGGCCGATGGACCCGGGGAGCGAGACCAATGCGTTGTTCTTCAGGTGGAGCTCCTTGAGGTTCACCAGCTGGCCCAGCGATTCAGGGAGCACCGCCAACTGGTTGTTGTACAAGCGGAGCTCCGCGAGCGCCTCCATCCCGCCCAGGGTTTCGGGGAGGGCCCGCAGCGCGTTATCCGTGGCGTTGAGATACCGCAGCGCCTTCAGCTTCCCGAGTGACGCGGGCAGGGACGTCAACTGGTTGTCGCTGAGGTAGAGGTAACCCGAGAGACCGGTCAGATTGCCAAGCGACTCGGGCAGGTGGGTCAACGCATTGTGCCCCAGGTCCAGCATTCGTAGCTTCGACAGCGCCCCGATGCCGTCGGACAGGGACGTGAGCTGGTTCTCCGAGAGGTCCAGCGTCTCGAGCTCTGTCAGGTGCCAGAGCGACTCGGGCACCGACGTCAGGCGGTTCCTTCCCAGACGCAGGTCCTCGAGCCCACGCAGACGGCAGAGACCCTCCGGAACGGCCGTGAGCCGGTTGCCCCGCGCGTCCAACCGCTCGAGGCGCGCCAGCCGCTCGATGGCCAGGGGAAGGGAGGTGAGCTGATTGCCGTCCACGAAGAGCTGCTCGAGCCCGGTCAATTGGCCAAGCGACTCGGGGAGCGACGCGAGCTGATTGTCGTCGGCCAGGAGCCGCGTGAGGCGCGTCAAGCGGCCGATGCTCTCCGGGAGGGAGGCGAGCTGGTTTCCCGTCACGTCGAGCTCATGAAGCCCGGTGAGCGCACCGATGGATTCGGGAAGGGCTGCCAGACCGCGGCCCCGGAGCGACAAGGCGGGTCCGGTGCCGCTCTCCGTATTCTGAATCAGGGCCTCGAGGTCGTCTGGGCTCGTCATGAGGCGCATGTACCACCAGGTCGCGCGCCCGCCCATTCCCCGGACGGGAGAGGAATCTCCCACTGGGCGCGGCGAGGGCCTGGGCGGCCAATCGCCCTCCCGGCGCCTGCTGGGCTCGGTGGGTGCCGGGCCGCGCAATCGCGTAGCAGCATACGAATTCGCTCGCCGCGGACATGGCCCGGCCCCAGCTTATTTCGTACCGGGGCATCATCGCCTCGCGCGGAGGGCCACATGTTCGCGCTCTACGTCACGAGCTTCATCATCGGTGGAGGGCTGCTGCTGCTCTCGCTGCTCTTCGGCGGCGAGGCCGGGGGCGTGGACGGGCTCGAGGGCGCAGAGGGCGCCACGGAGGGAGGCGCCCTGGGCCGCGCGCTCCCGCTGGCCTCGCTGTTCTTCTGGACCTTCTTCCTCGCCTTCTTCGGGTTGACCGGGGTGCTCCTGTCCACCCTGGCGCGAGAGGCGGGAACGCTGCTCACCGCGGGCCTGTCGGCGGGCGTGGGGCTGGGCGCGGGGCTCATCGCCTCGCGCGTGCTGCGGGGCCTGGGCCGCGCCGAGGTGGGCAGCGTGGTGCGGCCCGAGGATGTGGTGGGGCGGCTCGGCCGGGTGGTGGTGCCGGTGGGGAGGAATCAGCCGGGCAAGGTGCGGGTGGAACTGAGGGGGCGTACGGTGGACCTCCTCGCCCATGGCGACTCGGTGGTGCCTCTCTCGCCCGCCCACCAGGTGTTCGTGCATGACGTCCTGGCGGACGGCTCGGTGCGAGTCGTCTCCGCCGAGGAGCCTCGCGGCCTCCAGCCACCCCTTCCCGTCTCGTGAGGAGCAGTCATGGACCCGTTCTGGAGCAGCGCGTGGTTCCTCCCCCTGGTGATCGGCGCCGCGGTGCTGCTGGCCGTCGTGGTGGCGCTGCTGGCGGCCAAGGCCCTGGTGCACGTGTGCCGGCCCAACGAGGTGCTCGTCTTCGCTGGACGGACGCACCGTGCGCGGGATGGCGGCCCGGTGGGCTTCCGGGTGGTGGCCGGCGGACGAGCCTTCCGCATTCCCCTGCTGGAGCGGATGGAGCGGATGGACGTGAGCCTGTTGTCGGTGTCCATGACCGTCTCCGGGGCCTACTCGCTGGGCGGCATCCCCCTCACCGTGCAGGCCGTGGCCAATGTGAAGGTGTCCTCCGAGCCCGAGGTGCTCGGCAACGCGCTGGAGCGCTTCCTCGGGCACGGCCGTGCCACCATTACCGAGGTGGCCCGGGAAACGCTGGAGGGCCACCTGCGTGGCGTGCTGGCCACCATGACGCCCGAGCAGGTGAACGAGGATCGCCTCACCTTCGCCGACCGGCTCGCGGAGGAGGCCGGGGAGGATCTCCGCCAGCTCGGCCTGCAGCTGGACACGCTGAAAATCCAGCACGTCTCCGATGAGCGGCGCTACCTGGACAGCATCGGCCGGGTGCGCATCGCCGAGGTGCTGCGCGAGGCGGAGGTGGCCGAGTCCGACGCGGTGCGCGCGGCCGAGGAGTCGGAGGCGGCGGCCCATGCCCGGGCCCGGGTGGCCGAGGCCCAGGCGGAGGCGCGGATCCAGCAGCACCACCATGCCCTGGCCGAGCAGCGGGCCGGGCTCGAGGCCCGGGCGCGCTCGGAGGAGGAGCGGGCCCTGGCGGCGGCCGAGGAGGCGCGCGCGGAGGCGGAGAAGGCGCTGCAGAAGGTACGCGCCGAGCTGGAGGAGCTGCGGCTGAGAGCGGACGTCATCGTCCCGGCGGAGGCCCGGCGGCGCGCCCGGGAGCTGGAGGCGGCCGGGGACGCCGCGCCCGTGGCGGAGAACGGACGCGCCACCGCCGAGTCCCTGGCCCTCGTGTCGGAGGCCTGGCGGGACGCCGGGGGCCACGCGCTGGAGATGTTCGTCCTCCAGCACCTGGAGGAGCTGCTCGGGACCGTGGCGGGCGCCGCGTCCCGGGTGCGGGTGGACACGGTGTCCCTGCTGGACTCGGGGGACGGCGCCACCCTGGCGGGCTACCTGCGCGCGTATCCCGCCGCGGTGGCGGAGCTGCTCCGGGAGGTCTCCTCCACCCTGGGGGTGGACATCCCCGCGGTGCTCGGCGGGCCACCCCGCGAGGCACCCCGCCCTCCGGCGAAGGATGGCTCGGGACAGGACGCGGGAGAGGAGGCCTGGTCATGATGGTGTTCATCGTACTCGTCGTCGTCCTCGCGCTGGCCGCGGCCACGGTGGCCGGGGTGGTGCAGCGGCTGATCCACATCTGCCACCCCAACGAGGTGCTCGTCTTCTCAGGGACGCGGCGGCTCGTGGAGGGGCGGCCCGCGCGCTACCGGTTGGTGCACGGCGGGCGCGGCCTGCTCATCCCCCTGCTGGAGCGCGTGGACTCGTTGGATCTCACCAACATGGTCATCACCGTGAGGGTGCAGGGCGCCTACTCGAAGGGCGGCATCCCCCTCAATGTGGAGTCGGTGGCCAACGTGAAGGTGTCCAGCGGGGAGCCCATCCTCGGCAACGCCATCGAGCGCTTCCTGGGCAAGCCGCGCGAGGAGGTGGTCCGCGTGGCGAAGGAGACGCTGGAGGGCAACCTGCGCGGGGTGCTGGCCACCCTCACCCCCGAGGAGGTCAATGGCGACAGGGCCCGTTTCGCGCAGTGCCTGCTCCAGGAGGCGGACCAGGATCTCAACAAGCTGGGGCTGGTGCTGGACACGTTGAAGATCCAGAGCGTCTCGGACGACCGGGGCTTCCTCAACGCGCTGGGCCGCAAGCAGTCCGCGGCGCTGCAGATGCGCTCGCGCATCGCCGAGGCGGAGAACCGGACCCTGGCGGCCGAGCGCGCGGCGCACAACCGCGAGGTGCGCGAGGTGGCGCGCCTGGAGGCGGAGTTCGCCATGGCGCGCGCGGACGCGGAGCGGCGCATCCTGGAGGCCCAGGCGCGGCGAGCCGCCCGGGTGGCCGAGGAGCGGGGCGCGGTGGCGTCCCAACTGGCGCGGGCCCGGGCGGAGGTGGACGTGCAGCGGGTGCGCATCGAGCAGGTGCGGCTCCTGCTGGAGGCGGACGTCCTCAAGCCGGCCGAGGCGCGGCGTCAGGAGCAGGTGGCGGCGGCTCGCGGGGCGGCCTCCCGCATCGTGGAGGAGGGCCGGGCCACCGCCACCTCCCTCTCGGCGATGGCGCGAACCTGGGAGGACTCGGACGGGTCGGCGCGGCAGATCCTGCTCGCCCAGAAGCTCGCGCCCTTGCTGGAGACCCTGCTCGGCCCGGTGGGGCAGGCGCCCATCGAGCGGCTCACCGTGCTGGACACGCGCCTGGGCGCGAGTGGGGAGCTGTCCTCCCGCGTGGCGCTGATTGGCGAGCAACTCAAGCATGTGTTCGGGGTGGAGCCGCGTGAGCTGCTCCGCCGGCTGGCCGGACCTCCGGCGGCACAGGACGCCTGAAGTCCGGGTGGGAACCGAGGTGTCGGGACGGGGGTCCTCGGGCGGAGACCCGTCCGCGCGTTGAGTGGTTCACCCGGCCCGACGCAGGGCCGTGCGGCCTGCGCTCACCTGCTCGCGAACCGCGGCGATCAACAGGTCCGAGCGCAGGGGGCCGGACAGGAACGCCTGTGCTCCCAGGGCACTCGCCCGCTCCGCGTCACGAGTCCGGCCCGCCAGCAGCAGCCGGGCCTGAATCCCACGCCGCTTCACGCTCTCCACGGATTGCAGCGGCGCCAGGACGACCGCGCTCCCACTCGCTGCCCGTACGTCCTCGGTGCGTGCCACTCGCGCCCGCACGCCCTCGTCCTCCAGCAACTCCAACAACCCCCGGGTTGCCTTGGCACCCCAGCCGTAGACCCAGACCTCCGGCTCGGGTTCCGCCGTGGGCTTCCGTGTCACCTCCACCCTGGGCATCTCCGGCTCGGTGGGCCGAGCGTGCTCAGGGAACTCCTCCGTCAGCGGCAGCATCACCGGCAGGCCGCTCCGCTCGACGGTGGACGCCGGGACGGCTTCCCGCATGATCTGCCCCAGCAACAGGCACTCGGCGCGATCCGTCACCAGCGGCAGGTGCTCATCCGCCTCGGGGAGGGGAATCGGTTCCACCGGACGCCGCGCATCGAGGAGGTGGGGATAGTAGAGCCGCTCGATGGCCTGGGAGATGGCGGCATCGGTCGCCAGCAGCGTCACCACCCGCGCCTTGCCGGTCACCCGCGCCACTTCATCCAGGGCGGTCGGATCCGCTGGCGCCGCGGTGGCCACCACCAGCACGGAGTCTCGCGGTCCTTCCTGCCGGAGGGGGATGACACGGCACGCTTCCGCCACTCGCGCGGGCAGCAATTCCGTCAACTGTGAGTCCAGCGGCTCCGCGTCCAGGTCCAGCGTCGGGAGCTGTACCTGGCTGGCCAGGAGCTCGAGCACCTGCTGTGCGGTGCAGAAACCCATGTCCACCACCACCTGCCCCAATGGCACGCCCCACTTGTTGTGGAAGCCCAGTGCCGCACGCAGCTGCAGCTCGTCGACGAGCCCGTTCTCCCGAAGCAGATCTCCCAGCCGTTTCTTCCGCATCGTCACGCCCTCGGGTTGTCCTCGTTCAACCCTTCTGCGTCCGGCGTGCCATGCCAGGAACGTTTCCCTACGGCTGGGAGCCTCCCTGTTTTCAGGTGCTTGCATCCTCCCCATGCGCATCTGCCCGGTGACACCGGTCATCAGCTGGTGACTGTCGTCACCAGTCGCCCTCGTTGCATTGGCCGTCAATGCATGGCGGCGAGGAGCCTCGTTCCGAGCACGAGGGCCGCGGCGTCCTCCACCAGCCCGGCCACCACATTCGGGAGGCCCAGCCGGCGCGTCGCGAGCTGCCTCAGCTTGTAGAAGGCGAAGGACGAGGCCACGGCCGCCGCCGCGCCGAGCAGGGCACGGCCCGCGGACGGACGCCGGTGTGGAGCGGCCACGGCGGCGCCGGTCAGTGCGCCGGAGAGGGCTCGCGCCACCAGGGCGGGCGGCGAGATGCGTGAGGGAATCCACGAGGTCTTGTCCGCCGCCAGCTCGCCGATGGCCAGCACCCCCAGCACTCGCGAGGTCCGCCTCGAGGCGAGCGCATGGGCGCGTCCCTCGGGCGCCTCGACGGGCTCCCGCGAGAGCAGGTGGCTCAGGAGGGCGGGGGCGCTGAGGGCCCTCATCCCGGCCAGCACCCCGAAGCCCACGGGGAGCAACAGCCGGTCCCGTCTGACGCGCTCCACTTCTCGCTCCACGCCGGAGAGGCGTTGGCCCATTCCCCTCTGGGAATAGAACTGTACCGGCTTCAACGCGATCTTCAGATCCGCCAGGTGTGGCTCCGGGAGGGGCGGGCCTCCGGCCTTGCCGTGCCGCTCCAGGAGACCGGTACGCAACAGCTCTCGCAGCCGCGCGTGGGCCAGGTGGTGCCAGGCGCGTTGGTAGCGCCGCCCCATCAGCGCGAAGCCCAGCCGGCTCCACCAGTTGGGGAAATGGCCCTCTCTCCAGGAGGCCTTGATGTGGAAGCGCAGCTCCCCGCTGCGGTGGTCCTTGCTGAGGAGGAACCACTCCCGCCCTGCCTCGATGTGCCCCCACAGGGTGTCGAAGCGGAAGCCGAACACGGTCCGCTCGCCCTCGTCGCCCGAGCGGATCGCGCCGACACGCACGGGGCAGAGGTAGTGCAGTCCCACGGACTTCAGCTCGAGCAGCACCGGGCGCCCCTGGAGCGGCGTGGCGGCGTCGAAGTATCCGTGCACGACGCGAGGATCGGAGAAGCCCAGGTCCAGGATGGCGTGCTTCAGCTGGGCAAAGGCGTCGTCCCCGGAGGGCGGGCCCGGCCGCTCATGGGCGAGGACGGCCTGGGACTCCACCTGGCTCCAGCCGTTCTCGAGCGTCATCTCCTCCTCGGCTACCTCGAAGTTGAGGGGGAGGGTGGAGGCCCGCGCGAGCCGCGCCGTTATCTCGTCCTCCGACCAGCTCCGCAGCCAGCGCCACTCGACATCCGTCATGTTCAGTCTCCGCGCGCCAGGAAGGTGGGGCCCCGGACGTCATCCGCGCTCTCGTGCGCCTTCTCCATCACGGTGGTCTCCGCGTGGATGAAGCCGATGACCCCCTCGCCCACGGTGAGCGCGACGGTGTTCACGAAATCGGTCCAGGTGTTGGTCTGCATGGCCTCGCCGCCCGTGCGGAACCCCAGGTACATCACCCGCGAGCCGGAGCGCGCCCGGCTGCGGATGTGGAAGATGACGTCGCCCAACTCGTTGCGGTAGGCGCCGAAGGTGATGCGCCCCGCCTCCGGGTGTCCTGGCAGGGTGGCCATGGTGAGGCTCTGGCGATCCCGATGGATGATGCGGACGTGGAAGGTCCCCGCTCCGCGGATGCGCACCCGCAGCTCGTCGCCTGGCTCGAGCGGTGCGTTCCCTCCATCCTCCCGCTCGAAGATGACCAGCTCCTCCGGCGCGAACTCCGCGAACCGGGAGGCCACCAGCTTCATCACCTCCGAGGGCGAGCAGCCGCAGTTCTCGATGACCGCCCAGTAGTCGCGTTGCAGCAGGGGGCCCGCGCCCTCCTCAGCGGAAAGCAATCCCTCCAGCAAGGCCTCGCCTGCCTCCATGCCCACCTCCCTCATCTCGCTGTCTCCGCCAGACGCCTTAAATATGGTGCACCGCGCAATGGTGGGCACACGGGGCGGAGGAGGGTGGAATGCAACAGGACATCAATCCGGCGAGTGAGAGGTCGAAGCGGGACTACCGGGCCGCGACGGTCATGCGGGCGGAGCACGATGAGGGCTCGTTCACCCGGTTGCTGGAGCAGCAGACGGCCAAGATTCCCTCGGACGTCTTCCTCTTCGCCAGCCTGTGCGCGATGGCCTTCTCCCTGGGCGCGGAGCTGGCACAGCGCACCCGCGCCAGCCGCTTCGTGGGCATGTGGGTGGGGCCGCTGCTCATCATGGGCGTGTACAACAAGATGGTGAAGACATTCGGGGCCCGCTGAGCTCCGGCGTCAGCCGTTGACGGGTTCGAGAGACAGGAGCGCATGGGAGGCAGGCTGCCTGGTCTGGTAGCATGCCCCGTCATGACAATTCCGGTACGCCGCCTCCTGCCCCTGTGTCTCCTCCTCCTCGTCGCCACCTCCCGGTGCTCGTGTCTCACCGCGACGAGCTCGACGGGCACGTGTGAGGGAAGCATCGGGGGCGTGGATGTCTCCGGAGAACTGGACCCCGAGAGCGAGCACCACACGGTGTACCCGGATGGGGGGGGCAGCTCGCAGACCGTGCTCACCTTGAGCTGCGCCAAGGGCAAGCTCAAGGTCAAAGGCACCCTGTCGCGGGTCAGTGTGTTTCCCTGGGAGCCCGCTCCGCTGCCGGCGGAGGGCGGCTCGCAGACGTGCCCGGGCACGAGCGATGGTGGCACCCCGGACGCGGGAACCTCGGATGGGGGAGTCTCGGATGCGGGGACGGGCGGTTGCGACGCGGGCTCTCCGTCCAACCGCGGGCCCGTGTATCGCTGGGAGGTGCTCTCGTCGGATGCGCACCCCAAGCTCGTCGCGGGTCTCATCGAGGCCATCCTCAAGCTCGATGAGAGCATCGATGGCACGGTGACGATGGAGTTCGAGGATGGTTCCAAGGTCACCATCCGCTTCAATGCCTACCACGAAGACAGCCTCGACATCGGCGAGCCTCCCTCCTCGGGTGGTGGTGGCGGTTCGGACTTCGACTGAGCGCCACTGGACGCGTGAAGTCCCTGGGTCAACGGTTGCGCGAGCCGGTGGACGCGGCCTTCCTGGCCGCGTTCCGCATCGCCGTGGGCGCGGTGCTCGTATGCGCCATCGCGCGCTACTTCCTCCACGGCTGGATTCACGCCTACTACGTCGCTCCGCGCGTGTACTTCCCGTTCCACGGTTTCGAGTGGCTCCGGCCGCTCCCTCCCGTGGGCATGTACGCGCTCTTCGCGTTGCTGGGGGTGCTCGCCCTCGGGCTGATGGTGGGAGCGTGGCCTCGCGCGTGCGCGGCCCTCTTCGGGAGCCTCTTCGCCTACGTGCAGCTCCTCGACCGCACGCACTACCTCAACCACTACTACCTGGTCTGCATGGTGTGCGGCCTGCTGGCGCTCATGCCGCTCTCCGGCGTGGCGTCCCTCGATGCGCGCAGGCGCCCCGAGCTCGCCCATGACACCGTCCCGGCCTGGACGCTGTACACCCTGCGGGCCCAGTTGCTCGTCGTGTATCTGTTCTCGGGGCTCGCCAAGGTGCAATCGGATTGGCTCGTCCGCAACCAGCCGATGCGCCTGTGGCTCGGAACGAGCGCGGGGGCTCGGGCCCTCGAGGTCCTCGTTCCCCTGGATGTTCTCGCGGCGTTGAGCAGCTGGGGCGGCGCCTTCGTGGTGCTGTGCTGCCCGCCCCTGATGCTGGTGCGCCGGCTCCGGCCGTATGCCTATGCGGCGCTCGTGGGCTTCCACGTGATGTCGGGCAGCCTCCTGACCATCGGTGTCTTCCCCTGGCTCATGGTGCTCGCGCTGCTCGTCTTCTTCGAGCCCGACTGGCCCCGGCGCTGGCTCCGGTGGCGCGCGGCGAGCCCCTCGAGCCCGGCGCCTCCCGCGACGGCGCGCTGGGTGCTGCCCGTGCTGGCGGTGCACTTCGCCGTGCAGCTCGTCCTGCCGCTCCGGCACTGGCTCTACCCGGGCGACGTGCTGTGGAACGAGGAGGGCTTCCGGTTCAGCTGGCACCTGAAGATCATGGAGAAGCAGGGCCAGGCTCGCTTCTACGCCACGGACCCGAGGACGGGCACGAGCTGGGAGCTGCGCGGGGACGACCTGCTCTCCGACAAACAGGCGGGGCGGATGGTGACGGCGCCCGACCTCATCCTCGCCTTCGCGCATGTCCTCGCCGAGCGCACGGGCCTCCCCGGGGTCGAGGTGCGCGCGGACGTGCGGGTGTCACTCAATGGCAGGCCCCCGCGCCCGCTCATCGACCCCAGCGTGAACCTCGCCGCCGAGTCGGACGGCTTCCTTCCCAAGCGGTGGATCCTCCCCCTGGCGGAATCTCCGTGAGGGGGGAGGCGCTTCTCCGGCCCACCGGGGATATGCTCCGCCCTTCAGCCCGAGAGAAGAGCTCGAGACGATGCCCATGCTCCGCTACGCCGTGACCCTCTTTCTCAGCGCCTTCCTCCTCTTCGGCGTGCAGCCGCTGGCGGGGAAGTACTCGCTGCCCTGGTTCGGTGGCACGCCAGCGGTGTGGACGACGTGCATGCTCTTCTTCCAGGCGATGCTCCTGGGGGGATATGCCTACTCGTACGCCAGTTCCCGCTGGCTGGCCCCCAAGCGGCAGGCGCAGGTGCATCTGGCGCTGCTGGGGTTGACGGTGGTGGTACTGCTCGGGCGCGCGCTGCTGGTGGGCTCGCCGGTGGCACCCGGGCCCGAGTGGCGTCCGGCGGCGGATGGCATCTCCACCACGCGGCTGCTGGCCATGCTCGCGGCCACCCTGGGGCTGCCCTTCTTCACGCTGTCCACCTCCGCGCCGTTGCTGCAGAGCTGGTTCAGCCTCATGCGGCCGGGCGCCTCGCCCTACCGGCTCTATGCCCTCTCCAATACCGCCTCGTTGCTGGCGCTGCTGGCCTACCCGGTGCTCGTCGAGCCATGGCTGGGCCGCGGGGTACAGGCGTGGGTGTGGGGAGCGGGGTTCCTCCTCTTCGCCGCCGGCGGCGCGGTGTGCGCCGTGGGGGTGCTGCGTCACGCGGCGGAGCCAGCGAGGGCCGTTACGGTGGAGGAGGGGGGAGCGGAGTCTCCGGGTCTGGCGCGCACCCTGGCCTGGTTGGGGCTGAGCGCGTGCGCCTCGGTGCTGCTGCTGGCCACGACGAATCAGCTCTCGCAGGACGTATCGGCCGGACCCTTCGTCTGGGTGCTGCCGCTGGCCCTGTACCTCGTCACCTTCATCATCGCCTTCGAGCGCGAAGCGCTCTACTCGCGGCCCCTCACCGCGCTGCTGCTGTTGCTGGCGGTGGGCGGGGTGACACGCATCACCTACGAGGGCGCGCACGTGCCCCTGTTCGTGCAACTGCTCGTCCACTCGACGGCGCTCTTCTCCGGGGCCCTGCTGTGCCACGGGGAGCTGTACCGGCTGCGGCCCGCGCCGCGCCACCTCGGCGCCTTCTACCTCTGGGTGTCCGCGGGCGGCGTGCTCGGCGCGGCCCTCGTCCACCTGGCCGCCCCGCGCGTCTTCAGCCTCTACCTGGAGTACCCCCTCACGCTGGGCGTCTGCTGCTTCATGGCGGCGCTCATCCTGTTGCGGCGCGCCCCGGACGAGACGATCGCCCGGGCCTCGCTCCGGTATGTGCCGGCCCTGCTGCTCCTGCTCGTGGCCGGCGGTCTCGGCATGGCGGTGTCGGACGAGCGCCGCGTGGTGGAGTCGTGGCGCGGCTTCTTCGGTGTGGTGCAGGTGACGGAGCCGCTGAGCCGGGAGGACGAGGAGCATGCGTTCGTCCTGCGGCACGGAGACATCGTCCACGGCTTCCAGTACACGCGCCCGGAGCGGCGCATGCGGCCCACGGCCTATTACACGTCCGAGAGCGGCCTGGGGCTCGCCCTCACCGAGAAGCGGCGGCTCAAGGAGGCCGCGGGGCTGCCGCCCTCGCTGCGCGTGGGAGTGTTGGGGCTGGGCGTGGGGACGACGGCCGCCCTGGGGCGCTCCGGGGACACCCTGCGCTTCTATGAGATCGACCCGCAGATCATCTCCCTGGCGCGGGGCACGGGCGGCTACTTCTCCTATCTGAGCGACACGCCGGCCCGGGTGGAGGTGCTGGAGGGAGACGCGCGCATCCTGCTCGAGCAGGAGCTGGCGCGCGGCCAGGCGCAGGGCTTCGACGTGCTCGCGGTGGATGTCTTCAGCTCGGACTCCATCCCGGTGCACCTGCTCACCGAGGAGGCGGTGGACGTCTACCGGCGGCACCTGGCGCCCGGTGGGGTGCTGGCGTTGCACATCAGCAACGTGCACCTGGACCTGCTGCCCGTCGCCGTGGCGCATGCGTGGTTCTCCGGCATGCATGCCACGCTGGTGGCGACGGAGACGAACGGAGACGCGCGCGGCAGCTCCTGGGTGCTGATGGACAAGGAGGGGCGCTTCACCCGGGGGGAGACCTTCTCGCGCGAGGGCGAGCGGGTGCGGCGGCTGGCCTACGCCGAGGCCCCGCGCAAGCGGTGGACGGACGAGCGCAGCAGCCTGCTGCCGTTCCTCAGGGCGCTTGGAGTGGACCGCGGAGGCCTCGTCGAGGAGCCCACCGTGGAGCCCGCTCCCGTGGCGGCTCCCGCGGGGCCCTGAGGAGCCGCCTCCCGCCTGCCTGCCCTGGCTTCCTGAGGGCCCCGAGGGGATGCCGTGAGGCGCCCGGGTCCGACTTGCGGGCATGGCGTGGGGCTTGTGTGGGAAAGCCGGTTCCCATGATCCGCCCCGGCGGCCGTTCACTGCCCGTCATCTGGCCCGGTACGCGGTTTGCTCTCGTGCCTCGCGGCAAGGGGGCACATGACGGTGATTCGCAGACTGCTTGGGGCGTGTGGAGTGGCGGCGTTGGTGGCAGGGGCATGGGCGTGCGGTAACTCGACGGAGGCGCCGACTCGCCCGGCGCAGGAGGATGTGCCGACGCCTATCGACGGCACGCCTCCCGGGACGAACCCTTCGCCCCCTCCGAAGGATGGTGGAAACGTCACGCCTCCGCCCGACGCGGGGGAGAATCCACCGCCACCACCGGATGCGGGCACTCCGCCGGATGGCGGCTCCGGTCCGGTGCAGCAGACCCCGGATCCGTGGCCTCGTGAGGCCGCCGTCAACTACACGAAGCGCTTCGGCGTGGGCCGGCCGCGCGACGTGGCCGTGGATGAAGGCTTCAACATCTGGCTGCTCAACGGCAACCAGATTGGCGTGCTGCGTCCCGGAGACAGCCAGCCCATCTGGGTGAAGGACATCGGCCAGGCCGCCAGGGGCTTCACCTCCACGGTCATCTGCGGTGGCAGCGCCGGCCGCGCCTACGTGGGCTACTACGCCAACGAGCTCGAGGAGGCCGGGCGCCAGTCCTACGAGGATCCCGTCTTCGGCGAGGGCGATCTGGACGTGGTGAAGCTCACTCCGGATGGCAACATCGTCCTGGAGGAGCACCTCTTCCGTTCGTACCGGCGGAACAAGGAGAAGAACGACGGGAGCCTCACCTGGAATCCGCCGACCAACATCGGCCTGCGCAACTCCAACAACTGGACGTTCGACGAGGATCGCGCGGTGCTCAGCTGCTTGAGGGTGATGCGCGGCCGGGACAAGGGTGAGGTGTACGTCGGCACCAACCACGGCGTGTCGCGCATCAAGGGGCTCTACTACAACAGCCACCGCCACCCGGTGTGGTTCGAGGGCACCACCCAGCGCGCCGGTTACACCTATGGCCTGGGTATCTCCCAGAGCGGTGACGTGCTCATCGCCAACAACTGGACCTTCGGCATCGTCACGCCCAACGCGGACCTCGGCGTCTGGGATTGGATGAATCCCAAGGAGCTCAACCCGATGAAGGTGGAGTCCGCGTACCTCCCCGAGGTCAACGCCCTGGAGGTGTTCGACTTCTGGCGCGGCTTCGAGCAGACGAAGGACGGCCGCTACTACCTGGGCAGCAAGGACTTCGGGCTGTGGGAGATGTCCATCATCTCGCGCGGCAATCCCTTCCAGAAGGGCACGAAGATCGCTGGCCTGCCCACCGACGCCATCATGGCGCTGGCGGCCACGGATGATGGCTCGCTCTTCATCGGTACCGATGACGCGGGCCTGTGGCGGATGGACGCGAACAGGACCCTCTCGCGCGTGACGGACGTGCCGGGCGGGCAGGTGCGCAGGCTCATCTACGACCCCAACGGCACCCCGGCGATGCTCTACGTCCTCACCAACGAGGGGCTCACCGTCCTCCGGGGCCACTGAGTGAGGGCCACGTGGGGCGGCGTCTCGTGGCGCCGCCCCCGAGCGCGCGGGGCGGTTCTCCGTTAGGGTTCGGGGTGTGAAGAGAACCTCGTACCGGAAGCTGGGGCTGCTCAGCGCGCTGTACTTCGTGCAGGGGCTGCCCTTTGGCTTCCAGACCACCGCGCTGGCCGTGTACCTGCGCACGCAGGGCGTGTCGCTGATGGTCATCAGCAGCATCGGGCTCCTGTCGCTCCCCTGGATGGGCAAGGCGCTGTGGGCCCCCCTGGTGGACCGCTACGGCTCGGAGCGCCTCGGCCGGCGCAAGTCGTGGATATTGCCCATGCAGGCCGGGATGGCGGCCGCGTGCGCGGCGGCGGCGTTCGTGCCCGTGCCGGGCGCGCTGACGCTGCTGCTGGGGCTCGTCTTCCTGATGAACCTCTTCGCGGCCACGCAGGACATCGCGGTGGATGGCTTCGCGGTGGACCTGCTGGAGCCGTACGAGCTGGGGTGGGGCAACACGGCCCAGGTGGTGGGCTACAAGGCGGGGATGCTCACCGGAGGTGGGCTGCTCGTCTGGATGAGCGAGCTCATCGGCTGGCGGGGCCTCTTCCTGGCGATGTCGCTCCTGTCGCTGCTGGTGCTGGCGGTGGCGGCCGTGGCGCGCGAACCCCGGCGCTCAGCGGAAGGCCCGGCGGACGAGCGGCTCTCCTGGCATGACGTCAAGGAGCGGCTCCTCTCCGCCCTGCGCCTGCCCGGCACGGGGTGGATGCTGCTCTTCATCGGCACCTACAAGCTGGGCGAGACGATGGTGGACGTGCTCTTCAAGCCCTTCCTCGTCGACGTGGGCTTCACGCCCGCGCAGATCGGCCAGTGGGTGGGGACGTGGGGCCTGGTGGCCTCGCTGCTCGGCTCCTTCGCGGGAGGCTGGCTCGCCACCCGGATGCCGTTGCTGGGGGCGCTCGCCCTCGCCGCGCTCCTGCGCGTGTTCCCCCTGGGGGGCGAGTGGTGGCTGGCGCTGCATGGGCCCACGGCACCGGGTGTCATCGCCGTCACCGTGGCGGAGCACTTCTTCGGCGGCGTGCTCACCACGGCGCTGTTCGCGTTCATGATGTCGCGGGTGGATCGGCGCATCGGGGCCACGCACTACACGCTGCTGGCGAGCGTGGAGGTGGTGGGCAAGGCGCCAGGAGGGCCTCTCGCGGGCCTGCTGGCCACCCGGGCGGGGTGGAGCTACTCGGACGTGTTCCTGCTGGGCACGGTGCTCTCGGTGGCCTTCCTGGCGCTCCTGCTGCCCCTGCGGCAGGGGGCGTCACACTCCCGGTCCGTCTCTCCCCAGGTGTAGGGAGGACTGCTCCAGAACAGGCTCCCTGGATGCCGGAGGACGGAGCCGACGAGGGCTGGCATGCCGGGCCGCCGTTCGTTACCTCCTCGGCCCCTGGGACAACCTCGGGTGTCACCATCCGACGCTGGCGCGTATAAAGGGGGTCCCGGAGGGCAAGAGGAGCGACATGGACGCGAAGAAGAAGGTGGGAGTCATCGCGGCGGTAATCGGGCTGGCCGTGGCGGTCGTGCCCTGGCTCCTGCCAACGGGCCCCAGCACGGGGCTGGACGCGGCGCGTTTCCTGGAGGCCGGCAGCTTCGCGCTCGGCGCGGCCGTGGTGTTCGCCGGTGGCCTGCTCACCGCGATGACGCCCTGTGTCTACCCGCTCATCCCCATCACCGTGTCCGTCTTCGGGGCGCGCAAGGCCGAGGGGCGTGGCAAGGCGCTCGTGCTGACCAGCTCGTACATCGTCGGCATGGGCGTGGTGTTCAGCGGGCTGGGCGTGCTGGCGGCGAAGACGGGGCAGGCCTTCGGGTCGATGCTCGGCAGTCCCGTGGTGGTGACGGGCCTGGCGGTGTTCCTCCTGCTGCTGGCCACGTCCATGTTCGGCGCCTTCGAGCTGGCGCTGCCCCAGGGGCTGCAGCAGCGGCTCAACTCGGTGGGCGGCTCGGGCGTCACCGGCGCCTTCCTCATGGGCAGCGTGTCTGGCTTCCTCGCTGCGCCGTGCACCGGGCCGGTGCTGACGGGCCTGCTCGCCTTCGTGGCCAAGTCGCAGAGCACGGTGCTTGGCGCGGCGCTGCTCTTCATCTACGCGCTCGGCATCGGCGTGCCCTTCTTCCTCATCGGCGTCTTCACCGTGCGCCTGCCTCGCGGCGGGGTGTGGATGGAGTGGGTGAAGAGCGTGCTGGGCATCGTGCTGGTGGCGCTGGCCATCTCCTACCTGAAGGACGGCTTTCCGGCGCTGGGCGGGGCGGTGAAGGGCCTGGCCGAGCAGCTCGGCCGCCACCCGGGGACGGCCATCGCCTCGGTGCTGGCGGTGCTGGGCGTGCTGCTGGGTGCCATCCACCTGTCCTTCAAGGAGGGCGCGCGGGACTTCGCCCTCAAGGGGGCCGGCGTGGCGCTGGTGGTGGCGGCCCTGGTGCTGCGCGGTGGCGCCATGGACTCGAAGTCGGCGGGGATGCTCTGGGTGTCGCTCGGCTGGATGGAGCCGCCGAAGGCGCCCACCTTCGAGTGGCACTCGGTGCTGCCCGCCAAGGGCAGTGGCTTCTCGTCCGAGTCCTTCGAGCAGGTGCTGGCCCGTGCGAAGAGCGAGGGCCGGCCGGTGATGATCGACTTCTTCGCGGAGTGGTGCGCGGCCTGCAAGGAGCTGGACCGGGAGACGTACCCGGCCATCGAGGTCATCGAGGAGGCGGGCCGCTTCATCAACGTGAAGGTGGACGCCACCCAGAGCGACGACGCGCTGGACGCGCTGATGGAGCGCTTCGGGGTGGAGGGCCTGCCCACGGTGGCCTTCATCTCGTCCAACGGCGAGCTGCTCCGCGACCCGAGGGTGACGGGCTTCCTGGATCCGCGCGCCTTCGTCGTGCAGATGAAGAAGGTCGACTAGCGTTGGTGGTGGCCCCACCATGAGCGACCTCGAACCCTTCCAACTCCACACGACTCCGAGGACGGGAGAGACGCTCCGGGGTGAGCTGGTCCTCCAGGCGGGAACCCCCGGGCTGGAGCGGGTCTCTCGTGTGGTGATCCGCGTCCAGGGGATGCTGGAGTACTACGATGAAGGGACGCGCCGTGAGGTGCTTTCTGGCTCGGAGTTGGTCAGGGACCGGCCGCTCCGGGGGGAGCTGCGAATCCCCTTCGACCTGGGTCTGCCTCGGGATGCACCTCCGAGCTACCAGGGCAAGGACGTGCGGATCTCCTGGGAGCTGGTGGCCTCCCTGCACGAAGAGGGTGGCGGGGAGCTGATGCGGTGGAGCCGGCCGCTCCAGCTCGAACCGGGCCGGACGACGCGGACACCCGAGTGGATCACCCCACGCGCACCTCGCGGCTCCTCCGCGGTGGCCGCCAGCACCTGGGGATGCCTGCTCTTTCCCTTGCTGTTCTGCATCTGTCCGGGCGTGTTCGCGCTGTTCGGTGACCTGCTCGGTTCGGGCACGAAGTACTCGGCTGGCGAAAGGGCCGTGGGAATCATCTTCTGCCTCGTCCTGATCGCCGCGGGCGTGGGCTTCGGCTTCCTGCTCTTCGGCAAGGCGCGGACGGTGTCGAAGTTCAAGGCGGCCTCCTTCATTCCCCTGGCCGAGAGCTTCCCGCTCGGCGCGACCGCGCGGCTGCGGGTCTTCCTGGAGCTCACGACGACCTTCACCGTACGCGGGGCCCGGATCGAGCTCAGCGCCTACGAAGGGGTCGCGAAGAAACGTTCCATGGGTCCGGTGCCCGTTCAGCTGCCGGCGCGGCTCACCCGGGGATGGCACCAGTTCGACGTGGAGCTCCCCATCCCTCGGGACATCCCACCCACCTTCAGCACGCACCTGGGCGCCCTCTGCACCCTGACCCTTCAGTTCGAGGGATACGAGGACATGCAACTGCACGCCTCGATCAAGCTCGCGCCGGAGGTGCTGGAAGAAGTGGTGTGAACGGCTACGCGTCGCGGTGGACGGTGTCGGGCGAGAAGGCGGGGAGGCAGATGGCGATGTACTCGGCGCCGTCGGCCTCGGGGGTGCTGTAGCGGACCCACTCGCCGGGCTCGGTCACCACGGCCTGGCCCGCGCGCACGTCCAGCTGGCCGCCCTTGTGCTCCACGCGCAGCACGCCCTTGAGGACCACGGTGATTTCACGGAACTCGGGCGTCTGGCCGGGCTCCAGCCACCCGCCGGGGCTGCGCATGTGGGCGACGCTGAGCTCGGAGTGCTTCGTGTTCACCCGCCCCACGTACTCGTCGATGAGCTTGGGCTTGTTGCCCGCGGCGGTGACGCGAGTGGGGGCGGGGATGAGGGTCGGCATGTCTCTCTCCGGGGAAGGTTGGGGGCGCGACGCTACCCGGCGGGGGTGTTGAGTGCCACCCGCCGGGAGCCAGGGAGGGCCGCTACGGCGTGTCGCGGGCCACCGCCATGCCCGGGCCCGCGCCCCCGAGGTACTCGATCGCCCGGTCCAGCACCTCGTCCCTGCCGGCCTGGATGCCGGCGAGGGTCGGCCTCACGAAGACCTGGGGCCGCAGGCCCACCCGCTGCAACTGACGGCCATCCAGGTGCCGCACGTCGTGGCCGGTGAAGGTCATCGTGATGCCGCCGGGGAGCACCAGGTCCGTGAGCTCCCCGTTCGTGCCCGCGCTGGGGCTGCCGATGAAGGTGGCGCCATTGGCCGCCTCGAGGAGCAGGCCCAGGTGCTCGGCCTCGCCGCTGGCCCGCTCGTCGACGAGCATCACCGTCTTGCCGGGGTACACGGGCACGCGGGCCCTGGGCAACTCCTGGAGGAACTTGTGCCGGCCATTCGTCTCGTCCGCCGAGACGAGGTTGCGCTCGAACACCGCCCCGTAGCGCGCCTTGCGCGTATTGAGGTACGGCACGAGGCTCGAGGCCGTTCCGTTCGGAGCGCCGCGCATGTCGAGCACGAGGGCCGAGGCGCCCTTCGCCTTGTCGAAGACGGTCGCCACCTGCGAGGCCTGCAGGCGCGTCAGGTCCACGTAGGCGATGGTCCCCATCAGGCGGTAGGGCTCGCCCTTCCTGGGCTTCTGGAGCGACTTCTGGCTCCGGGTGAAGCGAACCTGTTTGCGCTGCCCGCTGGCGTCACGCACGCCCACCGTGGCCTGGGAGCCCTCGGGGCCCGCCAGCGCCCGCTCCAGCAGGCGGTGGCGCAGGTGCGCGGGGCTCGAGGCCGTCACATAGGGCTCCAGCGCCTTGAGGCGCTCGGCGAGCGGCTTGCCATCGAGCGTCTCGACGACCTGGCCGCGAACGATTCCCGGAGCGGCCTCCGCGTCCCACACCTCCATCACCACGGGCTGGCCGTCGAGCTCCATCAGCTCGAAGGGGGCGCTCGTGCCGGAGATGCCCCGCTTGTCCAGCTCCGGGTGGCCGCGCAGGGTGGTGTGCCCGTCCTGGACGAGCTTGCTCAGCTCGGCCACCACGAGCGCGTACTCCGCCGCGCCGTTGGCCTTCTCGAACCGGGGCAGGAACGTGGTCAGCGCCGCGTCCCAGTCCCGGTCCAGCAGGTGCTTGTAGGGGTAGAAGAAGTGGATGACGTTCCAGGCGCGGAAGAGCGCGAGCAGGCGGTACTCGCGGCTCGGGTGGAGCATGTCCGCGTACTGCCGGTCCGCCTGCCACCGGGCGGGGGGCAGCAGGTCCAGATCGCGCGCCTTGCCCTTCTTCGCCGGCTTGCGCGCCAGCTCGAGCGCCTTCAGGAGGGTCTCGTCCTTCTCCGAGCGGGCGCGCTTGGGCAGCACGGCGTCCGCGCGCATGGGGATGCCCAGCTCGCTGAGCCGCACGGACGCCGTCAATCCGGCGCCCAGCTCCACCTGCGTCTTCTCCACCACGGTGCCGTCGTCCAGGCGGCCCTCGGTGACGATCTGCGCCAGCCCCACGGCCTTCATGGTGAGGGCGCGGGGATCCAGGTCCGACTGGTCATCCAGCAGGAAGATGACGGGGCGCGCCTTGCCGTCGCCCTTGGGGGAAATCCGCTCGCCCGCCGTGGAGAGGAACGAGGTGGTGAAGCCGCTGATGGAGCGGGTCTGCGCGCGGTAGCCCGAGTGGAACACCGAGCGCTGTCCGGGGACCTCCAGCTCCTGGCTCAGCAGGAGGGGCAGCAGGTCACCGAGCGCCTGGGTCATGGCCGCCTGGGTTTCGGGCGCCAGCCCGCGGGCACGCAGATCGACGATGACGGCCTTGGCCTTGGAGATATCCGGGCGCAGCTCCTGGACGTTGCGGCCCCGGCTGGCGCGCAGGTCCAGGACGAGCACGTCCTTGGCCTCCCAGCTCCGCAGCTCGCGGCTCGGAGTGGACGGGCTCTTCGTCGAGCCGTCCTGCTGCTCGTCGGGGCGGAGGATGCGCGTGGCCGGGTCGCGCAGCTCCTCCAACAGGTCCTGCACGGCCGCGGCGTAGGAGGCGCGATCCTTCGCCGCCTCCACCTTGGGGATGGCGGCCACCAGGGCCGCGTCCCAGTCGATGTCCTTGTAGGCGAGGTAGGGGTGCCGGTATCGCACCTGGCCCCACAGGCGGCCCAGGTGGGCGAGCCTCTCCTCACGGGAGGGGAAGGACTCGGCGGGAGGAGGGGCCGCCACGGCGGTGGTGGCGGCCAGGCCGAGGGCCAGGATGAGCGTCGGGAGTGAGGTGCGCATGGGCCTCGTTCGCGGGGGACGTGAGGTCTGGGGCCGGACGGTATCTCACCCCGTGCCGCCGGCATACTGGGTGCGAATCCGGGGAACCTGCCTGGGTGCTCAACCCTTGACGGCGCCGGCGGTGAGACCGGAGACGATGCGCCGTTGGAAGATGAGCACCAGGACGATGAGTGGAACCGTGACGATGACGGAGGCGGCCATGATGAGGCCCCAGGGCAGCTCGTACTGGCTGGCGCCGCTCATCAGGGCGATGGCCACGGGCACGGTCCGGGCCTCCTGGGAGAGGGTGAAGGTGAGGGCGAAGAGGAACTCGTTCCACGCGGCGATGAAGGCCAGCAGTCCCGTCGTCACCAGCGCTGGTTTGAGCAGCGGCAGGAAGACGTGCATGCAGATGACCCAGGGCGAGGCCCCGTCCATCACCGCCGCCTCCTCCAGCTCCTTGGGCAGCTCGCGCATGAAGGTCGTCAACACCCAGACGGTGAAGGGCAGGGTGAAGAGCAGGTAGGAGAGCGTGAGCGCCGGCAGGGTGTTGTACAGGCCCAGCCAGCGGACGAGCTCGAACATGCCGGAGAGCACGGCGATCTGCGGGAACATGGAGACGGCGAGGATCATCAGCATCAACGGGGTTCGCCCGAAGAAGCGGATGCGCCCCAGGGCGAACGCCGCGGTGACGGCCAGGAAGAGCGAGATGATCACCACCGTGGAGGCCACGATCACCGAGTTGAACAGGTTCCTGCCGAAGGGCTGCTCGGTGAAGACGAGGGCGTAGTTCTGCCAGGCGGGGTTGCGGGGCCACGCCTCCACCTCGAAGAGGGCGCTGCCCTGCTTCAGCGACGACACCACCGCCCAGTAGAACGGGAAGAGCGTGTAGGCGGTGATGACCACCACGAGCAGTCCGAACGCGGCCCTGCCCAGCCAACGAAGTGCCTTTCTCATGCCGCCTCCTCCACCGCCGACCGTCCCAGGACGAGGTAGACCACGGTGAACATCGCGATGACCGCGAACAGCATCGACGCCGCCGCGGCGCCCAGTCCCAGCTCCTGGAATTCGAACATCTGCTGGCGCGCGTAGACGGCCATGGACATGGACTCACTGCTGTTGGTGGTGAGCACGTAGAACAGGTCGAACACGCGCATGGCGTCCAGCACGCGGAAGATGATGGCCACCAGCATGGGCCCGCGGATGAGCGGCAGGGTGACCTTGAAGAAGACGCGGATGGGGCCCGCCCCGTCCAGCTTCGCGGCTTCGTAGAGCTCGTCCGGCAGCATCTGCAGCGCCGCCAGCAGCAGCAGCGTCATGAAGGGCGTCGTCTTCCACACGTCCACGGCGATGACCGCGGCCATGGACAGCCGCGGGTCCGCCGTCCACGCGATGGGAGCGTCGATGAACCCCAGGTGCAGGAACATGGCGTTGATGACGCCGTAGACGTCATGGAACATCCAGCCCCACATCCTCGCGGACACCACGGTGGGGATGGCCCACGGCACCAGCACCGCCGCCCGGAGCACGCCTCGCCCCCGGAAGCGCGTGTTGAGCGTGAGGGCGATCATCATCCCCAGCACCGTCTCCAGCGTCACGGAGATGCCCGTGAAGAAGAAGGTGTTGCGCACCGACTGCCACCAGTCCGGGTCGTCCCAGACGGTGGCGAAGTTCTCCAGGCCGATGAACTGCGGAGGCTCCGGGTTGGACAGGTTCGCGTTGGTGAAGGCGAACCAGAAGGTTCTGAGCAACGGCCAGCCGGCCACCATGCCCAGCACGACGAGCGTGGGCAGGAGGAACAGCCACGCCGAGCGGACGCGCTGCCGGGACAGCTGGGAGACGCTGGCCGGCGGCGGAGCGGGCGTGGCCGTGGGGGTGGTGGTGGCGGGCATTCCACTGGGAACGCTCACCACTTACCTCCCCGGCCGAGGCTCTCGAGCTTCTTCTGCAGGGCCTTCAACTTGTCCTCCGGCTTGCCCGTCTTGGACAGGACGGCGTGCACGGCGTTGCGGAACTCGGCGCTCACGCGGCTGTACTTGGCGCCCGTCACCTTCGAGGGCCGCGCCACCGCGTTGGTGAAGGTCTCGAGCAGGCTGGTGTAGAAGGGATTGACCTTGAGCACCTCCTCGTCCTTGTAGAGGCTGGCGATGGTGGGGTTGAAGGAAGCGACGATGGCGCGGCGCTTCTGCTCCTCGGCGCTCGTCAGGTACTTCACCAGGTCCGCGGCGACCGCCGGGTTCTTGGAGTACTTGGACACCGCGAGCTGCCAGCCGCCCAGCGTGCCGGTGGACTTGCCGTCCGTGCCACCCTTGGGCAGCGCCATCACCGCCACCTTGCCCTTGACGGGGCTGTCCGGCGCGTTGGCCAGGGCCCACGCGTACGGCCAGTTGCGCATGAAGACCGCGTTGCCCGACTGGAAGACGCCGCGCGCGCCCTCCTCCTCGTAGTTGAGCACGCCCTGCGGCGAGATGGTGCCGATCCACGAGGCCGCCGTCTTCAGCGCCTCCACCGCCTTCGGGTTGTTGATGGTGACCTTCCCGTCGTCCGAGATGATGGTGCCCCCGCGGAAGGAGTCGATCCACTCGAGCGCGTTGCACGTCAGCGTCTCGGCCGCCTTGGCCTGGAAGACGAAGCCCTGCATCTTGTCATTGCCCGCCTTGCGCTCGGCGTCCTGCACCGTCTTGGCCACCTCGGCCAATTCCTGCCACGTCGTGGGCGGCTTCTGCTTGTGCTTCTCCAGCAGATCCTTGCGGTAGTAGAGCAGGCCCGCGTCGGTGAACCACGGCATGGCCACCAGCTTGCCGCCCACCGTGTTGTTCTCCACGATGGCGGGGAAGTGCTGCTTGAGCACGTCCTCGGACACGTAGGGCTTCAGGTCGATGAAGTGCGCGCCCAGCAGGCCCGGCCACACCACGTCCACGCGGTAGACGTCGATGTCGGAAGCCCCCGCGGACAGCTGCTGCTGGAACATGGTGAGCTGCTCGCTGGCGTCCGTGGGGCCGCTCACCAGCTTCACCTGATGGCCCGACTTCTTCGCCCAGGCCTCAGCTCCCAGTTTGCACTGCTCGAACTCCTGACCCACGGTGCCACACGAGATGGCCACCGTCTCCGCGACGGCGAGGGTGGGAACCACCACGGCCGTGGCGACAGCGAGTCCCTTCAACACGTTGCGCATGCTTCCTCCGGTGTTGGCTTCTGGACGCGCGGAATTTCTCCTGATCGCGCGCAAAACCCAATAGATTCGGGTGGCAAAATCTGTGGCACTGTAGGCGCCGTACCACTCCACCCCTCCAAGAGATTGACTCCATGACATTTGTCGCTGTCCCCCCCCTTGTGCGCGCATGCGGCCGCGCGCTGCTGGTGTTGTGTGCCCTGGTCCTGTCGATCGCGCCCTCGTCGGCGAGCGCCAGCCTGTTGGCGGATCGGCTGGAGCTCGTCATGTACGGCCGCGTTGGCGCCGCGTGGACGCCCTCGGGCCGCTACATCCAGGGCAGGACGTTCAACCTGACGGGGAGCTCCATCGGCGGACGTCTCGAGGAGGGCGACTACCTCGAGCCCACCATCAAGCTGCACCTGCTCGAGAAGAAGGACGATCCGGACGCGGCCTATGTGGACGTGGTGCTGACGCCGTCCATGTACGCGTCCAACGGCCTGTTCGTCGGCATCTTCAGCAACCGCTTCAGCCAGACCCTGCAGATCGAGCTGTTCCAGGCCTATGTGGAGGCGGGCAACGTGCTGCTGCCCCGCCTGCGCGTGTGGGCCGGTGCCCGCTTCTACCGTGGTGGAGACGTGCACATCGCGGACTACTTCTATTTCAACAACCTGAGCTCGCAGGGCGCGGGCATCGCGTACGGCCCGCTCGATGTGGCGGTGCTGCTGCAGACGTCGGCCACGGGCAGCCAGTACAACTTCGACGTGGATGGGGACGGGCGGTTGGATCTGCGGCGCGAGCGCACCGTGTTCGTGGGCCAGTACGTGCACAAGCTGGAGGCCGGCCACTCGTTCCACTTCCTGGGCGAGCTGCACCTGCTGCCGGCGCTGAAGGCGCGCGTGGCGGATGGGACGGAAGTGGGGCTGGCCTCGGACTTCGGCTGGGTGCTGGGCGCCAAGGCCCACCTGGACCTGGGCAACGGGAGCTTCAATGACCTGTCGCTGCGCTATGGCAGCCGGATCGCCAACGGTGGCCGCGCGGGCGGGCAGACGTGGGACACCTTCGGTCTGCCGGACCTCAATGGGCAGTTCTCGAACGCCGCGGGCGTGGAGGTGGTGGAGCACTTCCTCTACAACTTCAGCAAGCTCTTCAGCCTCAATGCGTACGGCATCCTCCACTGGAACCAGGGTTCCAGCGGCCTGCGGACGGACAAGTCGCTGAACTTCGCCGCGGGCGCGCGCAGCACCCTGTACCTGCACGACAACTTCCACCTCATCAACGAGGCGACCTTCCAGGGGCTGCGCCCCGGTGGCGGACCGCTGGCCACGGCGACGAAGCTGTCGATCGTCCCCACCTTCGTTCCGACGGGAGAGCGCTCCGTGTGGGCCCGGCCGCACTTCCGGCTCATCTACACGGCCGCCTTCTACGACCAGAACGCGCGGGAGGCGCTCACCGCGCCCTACCTGCAGACGGTGGCGACGGCGGGGACCGCCGTGCCGAAGGTCGGCCACTACCTGGGGACCCGCGTGGAGTGGTGGTTCTAGGAGCCCCGCCTCCGGCCCTCTGGCCCCTCCCGAGGGGTGTGAACGGCTTCACACCGTTGGTGTGAGTCGGCTCACAGACCCTGGGACGGAACCATGAGAAGGTGCCTTCCAGAAACGAGGGCGGTGGTGCGAAGCGAGGGGGCTTGCTTCGCCCGCCGGTTCAACCCTCGGGAAGCGCCTCGCTATCAAAGGGGGGGAGGCACTTCCTGTTCCCGCGAGTCCGGGGGGGCCCGCGGGATTCTACATGGCCCGCTTCTTGGTGCCGGGGGGCTCCAGGAGGCGGGCCATGCTTTTTCGTGGCTAATCCTGCTCGTCATCGCTGATGCGGCCGCGGCAGGCCAGCACGCGATCGATCATCAACTCGTGGATGTCCTGGAGCGGGCGGGCCACGGCCTCGCCCTCGAGGACGCCGAGGGCCGCGGCGATGGCCTCCAGGGTGGACATCCCGTAGGGGTGCGGCGAGCGGCGCAGGCGCCGGGTGTTGGGGGCGGGAGGCGGCAGGGCCAGCCCCGGCAGGCGGCGCAACTCTGGCATGCGCTGGTACATGCGCCGGGCCTGCGTCCAGTTGCCGTCGAGCACCACCAGACGCTGGGGAGGGGGCGTGCCGGGGGGATGCGGCTGGGCATCCGGGAAGAGCAGCCAGGTGTCCGGCGCGGCGAGCACCGAGACATCGAAGGGCGGCTGGCCGGGAGCGCCGTAGGTGAGGACGCGGCAGCGGGGCAGGGCGAGCGCCGCCAGGCGCGCCGTGTTGGTGGACTTGTTGGCCTCCTTGTTGTGGCGGATGACGAGGAGGTCGGTGCGGGTGTCCACCCTGGGCACGTCGGCGCACAGGCAGAAGGCGGTGGGCAGGTAGCAGGCGGGACAGCGACCGGAGAGATCCTCCGGGGTACGAGACCTCATTTGCCCTGACGATAACGCTGCATGAGCTCGCGCGCTTCGCGCAGCTTGGCCTCGACGAAGCGGTCCTCGGCGTCGGGCTCGTCGTCCGTCTCCAGGCCGATCTGGAAGAGGGCCGAGAGGCTGGCCGGGTTGACGTCCAACCATTCGGCGGTGCGGTCGAGCACGTTGCGGCGCTGACCGGCGAACGTCTCGGGGCCCTCGTCGGGCAGGCAGCGGCAGACGCGGGCGGAGTCGCTGGCCACGTCCACGTAGAGACCGAGCACCTCGGTGTCCAGCTCGGTGGAGATGGCGGAGGCGACCTCGGTGACGTGGGCGGCGAGGGCGTGGGCGGCGGAACGCTCGGTCATCGAGCGAACCAGGTAGACGCGCCAGCCGGCCTCTCCGAGGGTGCCTGCGGCCTCGAGAGGGGCGAGCTCGGCGGGAGGGGCGGAGATGCGCGTGAGGACGCGGCGCACGGGGGCCTCGATGTGCTCCAACTGAGCGCTCGAGGTCGGGCAGAAGAAGACGACGCGGTACTCACGGCTGTCGACGGAGGGTTCCATGAGGGGTACTGCTCCCGTAGGCGCAGTCGGGATCACCCAAGAGGACCACTCCCCTGGCCCCGAGCGCAAGCGGGGAATTGAGGGAGTGCGGATGGACTGCTACACGGAGCGCATGTCCATCACGGTCTACATCAAGAACGGTTGAACGGGTTGTAAGTCAGCGCGGGAGTTTCTCGCGCACAAGGCAGTGCAGGCGGAGATACGGGAGCTGGTGAAGAAGCCGCTCAGCGAGGCCGAGGTCCGGACGCTGGCGGCGAAGCTGGGAGGAGTGAAGGAGCTGATCGCCCCCAAGAGGAAGGCGGAGCTGGGGGGAATGGGGGAGGAGGAGCTGGTGAAGCACCTGGCGGCGAACCCGAACCACGTGAGGAGGCCGCTGATCGACACGGGGAAGCGGCTCCTGGCGGGTTTCACGGCGGAAGTCCGGGCGGCCCTGGAGAAGGAACTGGGCTGACGGTGTAAGCCCCCTCTCCCTCTGGGAGAGGGCTGGGGTGAGGGTATGCGCTCCCATACCCCACCCGAGTCCCCATGGGTCACCCCGTACCCGTGGAAACGACCGGAGTCTCCGAGACAGGAGCTGCTGGAACACGGGGCTCACTGGCGACCCAGACGCCGGAGGCGAGGACGATCAGCCCGCCGAGGAGACCCAGAGCGCCAATGGACTCACCGAAGACGAGCTGCCCGAGAAGCGCGGCGGTGAGGGGCTCCAGGTAGGTGAGGGCGGAGGCGGCGGCGGTGGGGATGCGGCGGAGTCCGGCATTGAACAAGCTGTTGCCGACGAGGCTGCACAGGATGCCGCCGGCGATCACCAGGAGGAGACGCGAGTCGAGGGCGGTGGGGAGTGCCTCGCGTCCGAAGACGAGGAGCAGGGAGAGGGCGGACAGGGGGGCGTGGAGGGCGGTGATGGCGAGGGGTGAGTAGGAGCGGGAGGCCTCCTTCGCGGCGAGGACGTTGGCCATGTAGAAGATGGCGCTGGCGCCGCCGAGGATCGCGGTCCAGGAGTCGGCGACACCGCCCTGGGGAGTACCCAGCAGGAGCGCGAGCCCCACGAGCGTGAGCGGAGCGCCGAGCAGGGCGCGGGTGGAGCGGCGCTCGCGGAGGACCCAGGGGGCGGCGAGGGCGACGAAGAGGGGGGCGAGGTAGTGGGTGAGGACGGCGACGGAGAGGGGCCCGCGCTGGACGGCGGCGAAGAAGAGGGCGCAGTTGGCGGCGTCGGTGAGCCCCATGACGGCGAGCGCGAGGGTGGCGCGGCGGTCGCGGAAGGCCTCGCGGCGGAGGACGAAGGGGGTGGGGAGGGAGACGACCACCAGGGCGATGAACGCGCTCTGGGGGCCGGAGAATCCGGTGGGCCGCAGGAAGAGGGACCAGCACCCCCAGAGGGTGGCTCCCAGTGCGACCATGACGAAGTACCTCAAGTGAACTCCAATATGCGGACGGGGCTCAGCCGATACGGCCGATCTCCGCGCCGCGTTCGTAGACGGTGATGGGGCCGTCCTCGGAGACGTTGACGGCCACACCGCGGAAGCTGGCGCGCCAGGCGGCGAGGGAGCGGGCGCCGGGCATGCTGGGCTCCCTCACGCCGAGGCGGGAGATCTCCTTGGGACTGGAGACCATGCAGGCGATGTCGACGACGTTGCCGTCCTTGTCGAGCACGACGGCGCCATCGGTGGCGGCGGCGGCGGTGATGACCTGACGCTGGGCCCAGACGGCGATGTTCTGCCCGCGGAGGCTGCGGCGCAGGTGGCTGTTGGCGGCCAGGGGGTGGCCGTGGTCGGGGACGAGATCGGTGATCTCCTCGCGGGAGTCGAGCAGGCAGAAGAGGGCGCCGGTGCGCTCGAAGGACAGGTCGATGGCGGCGCGGAGCACGCCGATGACGACGTCCTCGCGGAAGCGGGAGGAGATGCGCTCGTGGAGGGCCTCGTAGTCGAGGACGCGCCAGTGGCCGTGGGTCTTCTGGAAGACGGAGCCCTTGCCACTGAGGATGAAGAGGTCGCCCTGGGGAGAGGCCACGAGGGCGACGTCATGGGCGGCATGGGCGAGGACGGCCTGGACGGGGACGAGCGTCTCGTGGGGGGCGTAGCGCAGGGCGGCGTCGTTGCGGTCCACCTCGGCCAGGGAGATGAAGCCGATGATGCTGCCGGAGTGCATGCTGCCGAGCAGGGCGACACGGCGGCCGTCGACGACGGTGCGGATCCACTTCTCGCGCAGCAGGGCGTTCTCGATGGAGATGCCGCCGGGCAGGGGGATGAACTTGCTCTGGAGCTTCTGGGTGAGCTTGGGGGCCTTGCGGGCGATGATGAGGCAGTGGCGGACGTTGCGGCCCTCGTAGGTGAGGGCCATGGAGTCCTCCATGGCGCGCACCCAGTTGGACATCTTGTGGGGCCGGTAGTTGAGGAAGCGGGCGACGGCGCGGCGCAGGCGGGTCTGCTCGAGCGAGGACCAGTGCTCATCCAGGGGCCAGGCGGCGGAGACGTGGGTGAGGTCGTCGTTGAAGACGCGGCAGAAGGCGCGGGCGAAGTGGCTGTCGCTGGTGCGCACGGGGCGCCGCAGGTCGAGCAGGAGGGCCCCCTGGGCGACGGGCTGGCCGAAGTAGAGGAGGGCGACGAGCCGGGACTCGTCGAGGGTGAGCACCTTGGGCTTGAAGGCCGCGCGGGAGCCGAGCGACTCGAGCAGGGCGGACAGCTCGGCCGCGGTCAGCGAGGTGGTGGTGCTGCCGGGGAAGATGTCCTTGAAGGCAGTGGCCAGCGAGGCGAGTGCATCGACGATGACCAGGGGCCTGCGCGTTCGCATTGACGCCATCCTACGGAAGGGAACCCGCAGTTCCCCAGCGCTTTAGCCGCCGACCGCCACCGCGGCGGGCTGTTCGGCCGGGGCGACGAGCGACTGTTTCTCCCAGGCCCGACTCTTCCAGCGGTACCAGAAGGTGAGGCCGCGGGTCCATTCATCCGCCGAGACGGCGAGCCAGACGCCGGCCAGGCCCAGGTTCAGCTTGAACACGAGGACGTAGCCCAGCGTCAGGCTCACACACACCATCGACAGGAAGCCCATGTAGACGGTGAACCGGGCATCTCCGGTGGCCCGGAGGGCATTGACGAGGACGAGGTTGAA
Source organism: Archangium lipolyticum (assembly GCF_024623785.1). Classification (NCBI taxonomy): domain Bacteria; kingdom Pseudomonadati; phylum Myxococcota; class Myxococcia; order Myxococcales; family Archangiaceae; genus Archangium; species Archangium lipolyticum. The sequence continues at coordinate 158,968 of NZ_JANKBZ010000018.1, read as the reverse complement.
GGACCGCCCGGGCTCGAGGATGAGGCTCAGGAGGATGAGCTGCGAGGTCAGCTGGAGGATGCCGCCATCGGTCGTGAACAAGCCGATCAACGGCTTGCGGAACAGGATCGCGATCACATCCACCAGGACGGTGAGCGCCACGGCCCACTTCAAGCTCACGAGGACCCGGTGGTACGCGTCGTCCGTCCGGTTCGCGCCCACCAGCCGCCCGACGATGATGGACGTCCCCGTCCCGATCGCGAGGCTGAACAGGTAGACGTACTGGGAGATGGAGATCGCATACTGCCTGGACGCCAGCGCCTCGGCGCCGAGGTAGGTGACGTAGTACACGAACACCGTCTGGCAGGACTGATACGTGAGCTGCTCGACGGCGGAAGGCACGCCGACCTTGAGGATCTTCCGGATGTACTCCTTCGAGAACGTCAGATAGTCCCGAAGCACCATTCGCACTTCCATCACCTGGTACAGCATCCAGATGAAGACGAGGAGCGCGACGGCGCGGCTGATCGCCGTGGAGATCGCCGCACCGGCCACGCCCATCGCGGGCAGACCGAGGTGCCCGAAGATGAGCAGGTAGTTGACGAAGATGTGGAGCACGTTCATGCCCAGCGACACGTACATGGACTGCCGGGTGAAGCCGTACGTGCGAATCAGGCTGGAGAAGGCGTTGATGAGCGCCTGCAGGAAGAGGAATCCGCCGGCGATTCCCATGTACGTCTGCGAATACGCCAGCACCTGGCCCCGCAGGTTCATGTGCTCCAGGATCTCGTTGCCGAACAGCACCAGGCCCCCGCTGACGGTGAGCCCGAGCAGGAAGTTCAGCGTGATGGCGAGGGCCGAGATCCTGGCCGCCTCTTGCGTCCTCCGGGCACCGAGGTACTGGGCGACGACGATGGCGGCGCCATTGCTGATCACCGCGACGATCAGGATGCAGATGAAGATGTACTGATTGACCACGCCGACGGCCGAAACGGCCTCGTCGGACACACCGCTGATCATCAGCGTGTCCGCCGAGCCCATCAGCATGAACAGGAGGAGCTCGAAGAAGATCGGCCAGGTCAGCCGGAACAGCCCCAGATCCGCCTTCTCCTGCGTACTTCCACTCTGCGTGACCGCTGCGTCCATCTCTACTCACCCGCGCATCAAGTCCATCTCGCGCGCACCGGCATCTCTCATGCCCGGGCGTTGACGTCGAGTGACGATCGAGCCTCGCTATCCGCTTGCCTGCTTCTCGATGCTCGAAAATTTGAACCCATACTTTCGGACTCAAGCCACGTCGGAGAGCCCTCGCCCCGAGACATCGGCCCAACTCAGTCCGAAGCGGGTGAGATACTTCCGCAGCCGGTCCGCGTCATTGACGCTCTTCTTCTGCGCACGTGATTGGGCGAAGAGGGTACGGCCTGCCTCGGACAGCGAGCGCGCCTGCCGGCACACGGTGAGTACCTCCGCGAGCTGCGCCCGGTCGAACCGGTCCAGCGCCTCGGCCCGCTCCTCCCCGAGCACCTCCACCACGAGGTCCTCCGCCGATGACTGCTTCGGCCCGCTCTTCGCCCACGCGGCGCGCAGCCGGTCGAGCTCCTCGTCCACGCCCTCGCGGGTGATGCGCCCACCGGGGGCGAGCGTCGCCATCCGCAGCACCGCGGCGTTGAGATCCCGGAAGTTTCCGCTCCAGCGCGCCTCGGGCGAGGTGGCGAAGCGCAGGAAGTGCTCCTGCGCCTCCTTGTTCATCGTCACCTGGGTTCCCAGCGCCTGGGAGGCCTGGGCCAGCTCGTAGAGGAGGTTGGGCGGGATGTCCTCGGGCCGCTCGCGCAGGGGCGGCAGCCGGAAGGTCCACAGGTTGATGCGCGCGAGCAGGTCCTCCCGGAAGCGCCCTCGCTCCACCTCGGACTGGAGCTCCCTGTTGGTGCCGGCGATGAGCTGGAAGTCACTCTCCACCTCCTTGTCCGAGCCCACCGGCAGGAAGCGCTTGTCCTCGAGTGCCCGCAGCAGCATGGCCTGCTCGTCCGCGCCCAGCTCTCCGATTTCATCGAGGAAGAGCACGCCGCCGTTGGCCTGGCGCAACAGCCCCGGCCGATCGCTCAGCGCCCCCGTGAAGGCCCCCTTCACATGGCCGAAGAGCGCGGACATGGCCCCATCCCCGCGCAGGGTGGCGCAGTTGATGTCCACCAACGGGCCGCTCACGTGCCGCCGCGCCTTCTTCAACTGGTAGATGCGTTTGGCGAGCTGCGACTTGCCCGCCCCCGTGGGCCCGGTGAGCAGCAGCGGCGCGCGCGAGCTGGTGGCCACCTGTTCGATGCGCTCGATGAGCCGGTTGAAGGCCGGGTTGCGCGTGTCGATGCCCGCCTTGAGGAAGGACAGGCCCTCGCGCTGCTCCTGCTGGAAGCGCCTCGCCAGCGTGTCGTACTTCGACAGGTCGAGGTCGATGAGGGCGTGCTCCCCCGGCCCCCCGTGGTCGCGGCCCGCCCGGGGCGGCGACGTCTGCACCAGCCGCCCCGGGATGTGCCGGCTCTCCACCAGGAGGAACATGCTGATCTGCACGATGTGCGTCCCGGTGGTGATGTGGACGAAGTAGTCCTCCTGCTCGGGCTGGAAGGGGTACGCCTTCACGTAGTCGAGCAGCGCCCCGTACGTCTCCTCGAGATCCCACGGGTCCCGGATGGCCAGCACCGTGGGGCGTACGCGCGTCTCGGGTGACACCTGGGCGATGTCCTCCGTCACGATCTGGACCAGCTCGTCATGCCCCGGGAGCGTGAGCAGCTCCAGCCGGTGCACGACCAGGTCGTCCTGCTGACACAGGCCCACCGTGGGGCGCCACTTCTCCCACCGCTTGGGACCCCGGCCCATGTCCAGCGTCGTCCCGAGCATCCCGAGGACCACCGTCTCGCGCGCCTGCGTCTTCGCCATGGGGATAGGACTTTATCCTGCTGGATAGGGAAACGGACAGGGGATTCGGCCGCTCCCTCTGGAGGCGGGCTGGCACGCGCCCTGCTCTAGGGAGCCGGCAAGAAAGACGGATTCCGAAGGAGCAGGTCATGCAGACGCAGCGCAACTACGAGGTGCTGTCGAACGAGGCGGGTGGGGTGCCCATCAAGGCGTGGACGCTGGGCGTGCCGTTCGAGGACGAGGCGAAGAAGCAGCTGCGCGCCATCTCGTCGCTGCCCTTCATCCACAAGTGGATCGCCGTGATGCCGGACGTGCACCGCGGTAACGGCGCGACGGTGGGGAGCGTGGTGGCGACGGCGGGCGCGGTGATTCCGGCGGCGGTGGGCGTGGACATCGGCTGCGGGATGATCGCCGTGCGCACCACGCTGCGCGCGGAGCAGCTCCCGGACTCGCTCGGGCAGGTGCGCTCGGTCATCGAGAAGGCGGTGCCGCACGGCCGTACGGATAACGGCGGCCGGAACGACCGGGGCGCGTGGCAGGACGCGCCCGCCATGCACCGCGAGGCCTGGGCCCGCCTGAAGCCCGGCTACGACGCCATCATCGCGAAGCACCCGCGCATCGACCGGGGCCCGGAGCTGGGGCACCTCGGGACGCTGGGGACGGGGAACCACTTCATCGAGGTGTGCCTGGATGAGGCGGGCCACGTGTGGCTGATGCTGCACAGCGGCTCGCGCGGGGTGGGGAACCGGATCGGAAGCCACTTCATCGAGCTGGCGAAGGAGGACATGCGCCGCTTCTTCATCCACCTGCCGGACCAGGAGCTGGCGTACCTGCCCGAGGGGACGGAGCACTTCGAGGACTACATCCACGCGGTGAGCTGGGCGCAGGAGTACGCGGCGACCAACCGCGAGCTGATGCTGCGCTCGGTGGTGCAGGCGCTGAAGGCGAGCGGTGAGCTGCCGGAGTTCGAGCTCACGGAGGCGGCGGTGAACTGCCACCACAACTACGTGGCGCGCGAGCACCACTACGGGAAGAACGTGCTGGTGACGCGCAAGGGGGCGGTGCGGGCGCGGGAGGGAGACCTGGGAATCATCCCCGGGAGCATGGGGGCGCGCTCGTACATCGTGCGAGGGAAGGGGAACGCGGAGGCGTTCCACTCGTGCAGCCACGGAGCGGGGCGGGTGATGTCGCGCGAGGCGGCGAAGCGGCGCTTCACGCTGGATGACCACGCGAAGGCGACGGAGGGAATCGAGTGCCGGAAGGACGCGGAGGTCATCGACGAGACGCCGGCGGCCTACAAGCCGATCGACGCGGTGATGGCGGCGCAGGCGGACCTGGTGGAGGTGGTCCACACGCTGCGGCAGGTGGTGTGCGTGAAGGGATGACTCCGGACATGGGAGGAAGACACATGAGGGGATAGAGACACCGAGATGCCCGCTCTCTCCGAGACTTCGGTCGCTAGGATGAGGGAGCGGGCATCGCTACGTGCGGGCCCGTGTATGCCCCCTCTCCCTTTGGGAGAGGGCTGGGGTGAGGGTCTACCGACTCGGGGCACAGTGCACTTGGGGGTACCGGAAATGATTCGCATCGATGGTTCGAAGGGGGAGGGCGGAGGACAGGTGCTGCGGACGTCGCTGGCGCTGTCGCTGGTAACGGGGACGCCCTTCCAGATGGTGAACATCCGAGCGGGACGCTCGAAGCCGGGGCTGCTGCGCCAGCACCTGACGGCGGTGAAGGCGGCGGAGGCGGTGGGGGAGGCGGAGGTCACGGGAGCGGAACTGCACTCGAAGGAGCTGACCTTCCGGCCTCGGACGGTGAAACCCGGGGACTACCACTTCGCGGTGGGAACGGCGGGGAGCGCGACGCTCGTGCTGCAGACGGTGCTGCCGGCGCTGCTGAGCGCGAGCGGCCCGTCGACGCTGGTGCTCGAGGGGGGAACGCACAACCCGGCGGCGCCGCCGTTCGACTTCCTGGCGAAGTCGTACCTGCCGCTCGTGCGGCGGATGGGGCCGGAGGTGGAGGCCGCGCTGGAGCGGCCCGGGTTCTTCCCGGCCGGGGGAGGGAAGTTCAGCGTGAGCGTGCTGCCCGCGCCGCTGAAGCCCCTGCACCTGCCCGAGCGGGGGCAGGTGGTGCGTCGGCAGGCCACGGCGATGATCGCGCAGGTGCCGTACGACGTGGCCAAGAGGGAACTGGAGGCCGTGGGGCGGAAGCTCGGGTGGTACCCGGATGAGCGGCGGGTCGAGGAGCTGAAGCGCTCGGTGGGGCCGGGGAACGTGGTGAGCCTGGAGGTCGAGAGCGAGCACGTCACCGAGGTGTTCACCGCGTTCGGGGAGCGGGGCGTGCGCGCGGAGGACGTGGCGGAGTCCGCGGCGGAGGAGGCACGGGTCTATCTGGAGTCCGGTGTGCCCGTGGGCGAGCACCTGTGTGATCAGCTCATGCTGCTGCTGGCGCTGGCTCGGGGAGGCTCGTTCCGGACCCTGCCGCTCGATGGGCATGCGCGGACGCAAATTGAGACGTTCGTGCACTTCCTGGATGTGAAGGTTGAAGTGGAGCAGCTCTCGACTCATGCGTTCGAAGTGCGAGTGGATTGAGCGTATTGCATGCTGCGTCCAGGCACATCGTTGGTCGAGCACTCAGGCTGCGTGGATGCTACTCGCCATCTCCCTCATCCTTCGCCACCGCATCTCGGGCTTCCTCCCTTTCGGCAGCCCTCTTCATCTCTTCCCACTTCGTCAGGGCAGAGGCGACAGGGTGGAGCGTGTGACGCTTCAGTCTTTTGTGGTGCACCGCGAAGAAGTACTCCCCGGCGATTGACACGAAACCAAAAGGAGAGGCCGGGTGTTCCTTCAACCACGCCTCTGCTTCTCCACGGGTTTCGAAGGATGGCGCCGTGGAAGGTATTCCTCCCGCGACGAGCTCTCCAATGTACGGCTCGATGATGTAGTCGCGGTACATGTCGCGCGCGTTGTCTTCACGAGAAGACCAGGCCAGATAATATTCATCGCCAATGAGGATGCGTGCCGGACTGGGTGGTTTCGCGAGGCCCTTCAGCCATGCTTGCGCTTCATCGCGCGTCGTGAAGTGAGCGATGGCGAGCGGTGCATTCTCGAGGCGGTTGTTGACGAAGTCCTCGAAGTCATCGAGTTGTCCGGTATCGGCGATGAAGTTGAGCAGATGGATGAGGGTGCTCGCCGCCTGTTTCTGTTCAGGCTCGGGCGTTTCGTCGAAAGCTTTCAGGAGAAGCTCCATGGCCCTCTTCGAAGCCACCGCGTCCTGACGCGTTTCGAGGGCGGTGCTCACGAGGGGGCGTTGTCTGGGAGCGACTCCCTTGAGGTAGTCTTCAAACAGGTAGACCTGACCTGTTTCGCCCAGGAATGCCCTGTATTCATCTACATGGCGCCAGAGCTGCGCTTCTTCTCCATCCCCGGCTCTTGCTGCTCGCCAACGAGAGGCAGCGAATCGTGATGCGCTGACAAGAGAGTCATAGATGCTCACCAGGTAGCCTCCGTGATAGCGGGCGCGGTGGGCAACCCCGGGGGGAGTTCCGCGACAATCACGAGCGGCACCAGGAGGAGTACACCTCCACCTGAGACGGCGGACGCGGCAACGAAGGTGACTCCTGCAATGAGGATGACGGAGCCCACGAGGATCTCTTCTCGGTGATTCTTGATCCAATCCACCGCTGGCTCTATCTCATCGAACTCCGCGGCATATTCTTCGGCCCAACTGCCCATTCGCCGCTTGCACATGTCCGCTTGCTTCCCGCAATGCTCCGGACACCACCACTTCCTGGCTTCGCGCCATGGCTGTATCTTGATGTTTTCATACTTCCAGTGCCCGACCCATACCGGGCTACGGCTCGAGAGGCAGTCTTGCTCGCACTGGTCTTGCCGGCCTTCGCAATACTTATCCAGACCTGTCGAGGACGCATGCACGATGCCTCGGTTCGCTCTCATCGCACTCAGGGGTTGTTGGAGCTTCGTCGGGTCGATTTCCTCGAGTGGCTTCCAGTCGTGCGTCACCCGCCCGTCTTGCGTGTCCTGGATGATGAGCGCGTACCGGGCGAGGTCTTGCGGACCGGTGGGGTCCTGCGCCGCGACAATGGGCTGGTTGATGCTACAGGAAACAAGGAGAAGCCCGAGGCTCGATGCCATGCGCTTCCGCGCGAACGTCTGGGTGGGCATGTAGGATTCTCGGTGTGGTACTCCAGGCATCCCTTCGACAACCGGTGAAGGGATACCATGGGGAGAGTGCTTCTCCCGTTCACGAACACCGAGCTTTCGCGAACGAAGCGAGAAGGTTCACTCTCAGGAGCGGGGCACCGCCTCGGTGAGCGTCGCGCCCCAGGTCTGCTTAAATAGGGCTGTGGCCGACTTCACCGAAGAGCAGATGGATTCCGCGCTCCGCCGCGCCAGCGAGGAGCTGTCCTTCCCCAGCTACTACGAGGCTTGTGTCCGGCCTCTTCTGCGCAATCCAGAGGGACATTGGCCTCGGTGCTGTGCCGGTGGGTGCGAGCCTTGTGCGCAGACGCTCATCAAGGTCGCATTGCGCACACTGGAGATCCTTGGGACTCCTCGCGTCACTCCCATTCCAGAGTGGTGATGCGGTGGGGTCGTGAGTCGGGTTCCGTGATTCTTGGGTAGACCCTCACCCCAGCCCTCTCCCAGAGGGAGAGGGGGCATACACGGATTCAACCTGATGGGGTCGATACCCTCACCCCGACCCTCTCCCGGAGGGAGAGGGAGGAGTGGGGCAGGGGACTTCAGAAGAGACGCACTCCCAGGCCCAGGCGCACTCCGTAGCCCAGGCGTGTCTGCGTTACTCCTCGCAGCTCCTTGAAGATGTCCACCCCGAGCTCGCCCACCGCCGACAGCGACAGGTCCTCTCCCAGGTAGATCTCCGCTCCCGCCCCCGCCATCGGCTTCACCCTCCACGTCCCGCTCGGGCTCAGCCCCAGATCGTACGGCACCTCCACCAGCCCCACCGCCGTCACCGTCTCCGCCACCTTCCAGCTCGCCACCACCGCTGGATTCAGCCGCAGGAACCACCCCTTCAGGTTCTGCTCGTCGAAGTACCGGCTCCCCGTGTTCCCCGTCACTCCCAGTCCCAGCTCCGTCGCCACCGTCCACGCTTCCGTGTCCGTCCACACCTGCACCCGCCCCACCGCTTCTCCCGTCACCGCCAGCCGCAGATAGTCGAACCGGCCTCGCGCTCCAATCTCCCAGCCCCCAACCCCCTGGCGATACGCCGCTCCCACCTCCGGTACTCCCACCCACCCGGAGACAGCCGTCGCCCCGTCCGGCATCGTCGCCGGCACCACCACCCCTCCGAAGTTCTCCCGCCTCGCCTCCTCACTCACCGCCACCGCCGCCGGCTCCGCGGTCGTCTCCTGCGCCTTCGTCTCCTGCGCCACCGCCACCCACGGCACGAGCACTCCCACCAGCATCAGTCGTGTCATAGGCCGCGCACTCTGGCTCCTCGCCCCCTCGCCCGTCGAGCCTTTCCTCAAACCCTCTGCTGATGCTTATCCAACAATTTCAAGCCCTTGGGTCCTGGTATGCTACCTTCCTCTCCGCTATAGCAGAGTCCCCCCGCCTTCCCGGGTAGTCTTCATTCTGGGAATAACGTAGTTTTTCGCTGGAAGTGGACCCCGGTCCATCGGATCGTCGCTCCAGGAGCCTTCTCATGGTCGCCAGTTCACACCGCGCCACCGTCCTCGAGCCCGCAGCCTCGTCCGCCTCCGCCGACGTCAGCCCCCGGCGGCGCTCCACCCGTTTCCGCCCTCGCGTCCTGCTCGTCCAGTCCGACAAGGACGCGCGCTCCTCCCTCGCCCTGGGGCTCGTGAGCGCCGGTTTAGAGGTGCTCGCCGCTCCCTCCGTCGAGGACATCCTCGGCGAGCTGGCTCCGGGCTGCCCCCTGCCGCACCTCGTCATCGCCCAGGTCGAGCCCTCCGGCGACGGTCTCGATGGTTTCGCCTTGTGCGAGAAGCTCCGCGCCGACGCCCGCACCGAGCACCTCCCGGTCTATCTGCTCTCCCGTCACGAGGAGCCCCACCACCGCGAGCTCGCCGACGCCGTGCGCGCCGATGACTATCTCCTCCAGCCCTTGCCCCCGGAGGTGGTGGTGTCGCTCGCCCGTCTCAAGGCCGGCCGCAGCACCTCCAGTCCCGTCTACGAGGCCCATACCGCCCGCCTGTCCCTCGCCCAGGTCGTCCACGCGCTCCTGTGCGGCACCCGCGCTGGCCGCGTCGAGCTGCGTGACAACGAGGGCTGGCTCTCCTTCCGCCAGGGCCACCTGGTCGATGCTTCCTTCGCGGGCGAGCGCGGTCTCACCGCCCTGCGCCGCCTGCTCTTCTTCGGCTCGGGCGCCTACGCCGTGTCCTTCGGTGACGTGCCCGCCGAGGGCAAGCCGCTCGTCAACCTGAAGATCTACGCCTCGCTGCTGCTGCCGGCCGCCGAGCGTTTCTCCGCCCTGTGCTCCCTCGGCATCCCCCTGTCCGCCCGCCTCATGGTGGACTTCAAGCGGCTGGCCGACATGCTCAAGTCCCTGCCCGATGACCTGGGCCAGGTCATCCGTCTCTTCGACGGCCAGCGCACCGTGCACACCGCCATCCTGGAGTGCAGCCTGCCCGAGGTGACCACCCTCGAGGCGGTGACGTGCCTGTACGCCCAGGGCGTGCTGGTCCCGGCCAACCTCATCGCCGAGCGCGAGCCTCCGCCGCTCGTCATCCCGCCCTTCTTCGAGCCGGTGTTGGATCCGGAGGAGGAGGAGCCCTTCTCCGAGGCCTTCGAGTCCACGGGGCCCTCCCAGGCGGCCTGAGCCGGACTGCCCGGCACGGCGCCGGAAGTTATCTCTCGGTGTTTGACTCCGCCTCCCCGTCCAGGCGAGAAGGCGCGGCGTCGCATCATCACCTACGGATCCGCAGCGCATCCGCGAGGAGCGTCATCCCACCATGTCCGGTCACAACCGATGGTCGAAGATCAAGCGGCAGAAGGCCGCGATGGGTGCGAGCAAGGGCAAGCTCTACACCAAGGTCATCAAGGAGCTCACCGTCTCCGCCAGGTTGGGAGGGGGCAACCCCGACGGTAACGCCCGGCTGCGCGTGGCCATCGCCGCGGCGCGCGAGGCGAACATGCCCAACGACACCATCCAGCGCGCCATCAAGAAGGGCACCGGCGAACTGGAGGGTGCCGCCTACGAGGAGATCGTCTACGAGGGTTATGGCCCCGGTGGCGTGGCCGTGCTCGTGGAGTGCCTCACCGACAACCGCAACCGCTCCGCCAGCGACGTGCGCTCCATGTTCTCCAAGGAGGGCGGCAACCTGGGCGCCGAAGGCTCGGTGAACTGGATGTTCCACAAGAAGGGCATCATCACCGTCAAGCCGGGCCCCTCCGAGGACCAGGTGATGGAGAAGGCCATCGAGGCCGGCGCCGAGGACGTCCTCAACCACGGTGACGAGGGCTTCGAGGTGCGCACCGCTCCGGCCGACCTGCACGCCGTCGCCGCCAGCCTGGAGCAGGCGGGTCTGAAGCTGGGCGAGCAGAAGTGGACGTACATTCCCCAGAACACCGTCAGGCTCGAGGGCGACAACGCCAAGAAGATGCTCAAGCTGATGGAGCTGCTCGAGGACAACGACGACGTGCAGAACGTGCACGCCAACTTCGAGATGGACGACGCGTTGATGGAGTCGCTCTCGGCGTAGTGGGGATGGAAAGGGCACATCGACAGGCGGGCGGCCCGCGCGTTATAGGGCTGGCTGAACCCCTGTTCCGTTGTCCCCGGAGAAGCACTTGCGCGTCCTAGGCATCGACCCCGGCAGCCGTTTCATGGGGTATGGCGTGGTGGAGGAGCGGCGCGGCCGGCTGATCCACGTGGGGCATGGTGTCATCAAGGTGGACGCCGACGCCCCCCTGGAGCTGAGGCTCAAGGACCTGCACGGCGCCCTCATGACGGCCCTGAAGCTCTACCGGCCCGAGGCGGTGGCCGTGGAAGGTGTCTTCACCTTCCGCAACGCCCGCAGCGCGCTCGTCCTCGGACACGCGCGCGGGGTGGCCCTGCTGGCCGCCGCCCAGGCAGGACTCTCCGTGCACGAGTACCCGCCCGCCCGCGTGAAGCGCGCGGTGGGCGCGGGCGGCGCCGCCGACAAGGACGCGGTGGCGCGCATGGTGTGCACCTTCCTCGACCTCGAGGAGCTGGAGCGCTCGGACGCCAGCGACGCGCTCGCGGTGGCGCTCTGCCACCTCAACCATGGCCGCCTGGGCGTGGCGGTCTCGGGTAAGAGCAAGGTCTCGAAGTCGCGCCGCAAGTCGGCGCAGGCGCAGCTGGCGGACCGGCTCGCGCCGTCCTACCGGCGACCGGAGGCGGGATGATCGCGGCACTGCGTGGCATCGTTCAGGAGAAGAGCCTCGACGAGGCCATCATCGACGTGGGTGGAGTGGGGTACCGCGTCTTCTTCTCCTCCCTGACGCTCGGGCGGCTGCCCCCCGAGGGCGAGTCCGTGAAGGTGCGCGTGCGCACCGTGGTGCGCGAGGACGCCTTCGAGCTGTTCGGCTTCCTCTCGCGGGCCGAGGAGGAGCTGTTCCTGCTGCTCAACTCGGTGTCCCACGTGGGCCCGAGGCTCGCGCTGGCGGTGCTCTCCGGCATGGAGGTGCCGGAGCTGGTGGCCGCGCTGGGCCGGGGCGAGGTGGCCCGCCTCACCAAGATTCACGGGGTGGGGAAGAAGACCGCCGAGCGGCTCGTGCTGGAGCTCAAGGACAAGGTGAAGACGCTGCACCTGGAGCAGGTGGCCGCGCAGGCGACGCCGGCGGCGCCCGTGGCCGGGCACATGGCGGACCTGGTCTCCGCGCTCATCAACCTCGGCTACAAGCAGCCCCAGGCGGAGAAGGCCGCGGAGTCCGCCAGCGAGCGGCTCGGGGGCGAGGCCGCCTTCCAGGCCCTCTTCCGCGAGGCCCTCAAGGTGCTGCGCACCAACGCCTGACGCCCGGGGCCCTCCTAGCGGTTGCTGCCTCCTTCCTCGCCCACCGCCATCGTCGTCAGGCGATCGGTGGGCTTCGGCTTGTCGGGCTTGCTCGGTTGCTTGTCGGCGGGCTTCCGGGGTTTCGGCAGCGCGAACTTGATGAACGGCGGACCCTTCCGCGTCTTCGTCACGACATTTCCCTCCGTGGATGTTCATGTTCAGGGTTGCAAGGCCCGGACCACGTGTGGGTCCCATTCGCGGGGGGAGTGCCTTGAGAATCGGCGTCTTTGGCCCGGCGGCGGATGTGCAGTGCAGGGCGGTGGCGCGCGAGGCCGCCGCGCTCGGCGCGGACACGCTCTTCATCGAGCCCGATGCGCTCGACCGGGGTCTGCCGCTGTCGATGCTCGATGGGCAGACGTTCTATCTCGGTGAGCCGGTGGGCGATGTCCGGGGCTTCTACCTCCGCGGCATCCCCGCTCCCTACGCCCCGTCCGTGGAGCGCAATGGGGAGCTCGTCCTCTACGAGGACTGGTTCACCACCTTCATGCACACGCGCGAGCGGGCCTCGTACTACGTGGCGTGGTTGCTCCAGCTCGCCCACCGGGGCGCCACGCTGGTCAACGGCCCTCATGCGGCGAGCGTCATGCAGTACAAGCCCTTCCAGCTCCACGCGCTCAGGAGCCTCGGGGCGCGGGTGCCCCGGACGCTCATCTCGAACGACCCGGCCGCCATCCGCGCCTTCCACGCCGACGTGAAGGACGTCATCTTCAAGCCCATCATGGGCGGGGCCGTCACCCGGGTGCTGGATGACGAGGCGCTCGGGCGGCTCGAGGACGTCACCGCCTCGCCCGTCATCTTCCAGGAGCGCGTCCCGGGCGCCGACCTGCGCGTCATGCTGGTGGGGGAGGAGATCGTCTCGTCCGTGGCCATCGAGACGCCCGAGCAGCACCTCGACTTCCGGGCGGACCCCGTCTACAGCGGGGGCGGGGCCTCCTACCGCGAGGTGCCGCTCCCCGCGCCCATCCAGCGCTTCTGCCGGGAGGCCGCGCGCGCGTGCGGCCTCACCTTCGCCGGCATCGACATCAAGCAGCTCGGGGACGACTGGGTGTTCCTGGAGCTCAACAGCTCGCCCATCTACCTGGATGTCGAGCTGAAGCTCGGACACCCCATCAGCCGTGCCATCGCCCGGCGCGTGGTGGAGGGGGCGAGGGCTCAGAAATAGAGGATGGGAACCTGGGGCTCCGGCGGCTCGTCCGGGACGCCCTCGCGCTTGCGTTGGCAGGCGGCGCAGCACTCCGCCCAGGGCACCAGCTGCAGGCGCTCCAGGAGGATGGGCGTGCCGCAGTCCTCGCACTGGCCGTAGGTGGTGGGGGCCGTGGCCAGCTTCTTCAGCGCCCCCTGCACGCGGGGGAGCAGGACGGGATCCTTCTCCTCGCCCGACTCGGCCGCGTCGCGGAGCTGCTGCTGCTGCTCCTCCTCGAGCGACGTCCACACCCAGTCGGGCGGCTTCTGGCCCGACAGCAGGTAGTGGAGGATGTGGAGCTGGTGCTCGGCCTCGCGGCGCTGGGCCTCGCGGCGCATGCTCACGAGTGCCGGGTTCTCCATCAACGTCGCCAGGCGCTTCTGGACCTCACCGCGCAGCGTGGCGTCCCGGGTGAGGACGTCGATGTAGGCCGAGGGGGTCACTCCCTGGGGCTCGCAGATCTGCTTCAGCACGCGCTCGAAGATCGGTTCGATACCAACGGTCGCGGCGGTGGGAATCCACCCGGTGGACGAGGCCAGCGCATCGAGCGTGGAGAGCACCGTCCGGTGGATGTCGGGCCATGGAGGCGGGGGACCTTCTGGGGAGCCGTTCGTCATGCCTGGAGGTATCTAATCACACGGAAACGGGGTGCACACGCTCGCACTACGGCCGCGAGGGCTGCGCACCGAGTGCCTTGATCCACCAGGACACCACCTGGCAGCCCTCGGGAGGGAACTGGCGGTGGGAGGTGAACGTGGCGCAACCGGAGGCCAGCAGGAGCAGGGGCACGAGCAGGGCCGGGAGCGGGGCACGGAATGAGGGCACGGCCGCCAACGTATCAAGCAGGGGGCGTGCCGCCGCGCTTGAATCCGAGGTGTGTCCCGGGCCAGATACAGGGCGCGGTACCCCAGGAGGCGATGGAAATGTCCGGTGCTTCGCGGTGGTGGGACAGTGCCAGGGAGTGGGTGGGGAAGTTGCCCGTGGGCCTGTCCAACGAGGTGGCAGTGGACGTGGCCCGCAAGCGGCTGCGCCTGTCCCACGGACGGGTGGAGGCCATCACCCGGCGGGTGCTGCGCGACGTGCGTCCGTTGACGGTGGGCGACTGGGCCAGCCTGCCGAAGACCTATGACGTGCGGCTGGCGGTCTCCGGCTGGAAGCTGCGCGTGGAGGTGGCCCTGGAGCGGCTGGAGCTGGTCTCGGGCCGCTACCACCTGACGCTGCTCACCCCGGGCCGGGTGGACCTGGAGGAGTCGAAGATGGCCTCGGCGCTGGTGCAGGGCGTGTTGCGCGTGGGCGGCGGGAAGGCCGCGCTGCGCACCCTGCTCGACCAGGTGATGCCGGAGGGGCTGAGCTGGGACGGACAGCGCTTCCGCGTGTCCGGGCCGCTCCCGAAGGAGGGCGTGGTGGCGGCCCGTCTCTTCGAGGCCTCCTCGCTCCTGATGAACGCCGAGCATGAGCCGGAAGGCGTGTGGCTGTCGGCCGAGGCGTGGCCCGGTCTCGTCGACCTGATGCAGGCCGTTCTCAGCGTGGACCTCCCGCGCAAGCCGCCAGGTACCTGACTCTGAGAAGCCGGTAATTCATGGGCTCTTGGCCCTGGCGGGGTGACACGCTGTGCCAGAAGATGGTAAGTGCGAACTTAACGCTTCGCGGGAGGAGACCCCATGCACGCCGTCTCACACAACGCACTCACCCTGCTAATCGTACAATTCATCGTCATCATCGGGCTTTCCCGGCTGATTGGACGGGGTGCGCGCTGGCTGGGGCAACCGCTGGTCATCGCGGAGGTGCTCGCGGGCATCTTCCTGGGGCCCTCGCTGCTGGGGTGGCTGGCCCCCGAGGCCATGGAGTGGCTGTTCCCGGCCAGCAGCATGTCGGCGCTGAAGATGCTGAGCCAGGTGGGGCTCATCCTCTTCATGTTCCTCATCGGGCTGGAGTTGGACCCGAAGCTGCTCAAGGGCCGGGGACATGCCTCGGTGGTCATCAGCCACACCAGCATCATCGTGCCCTTCGGACTGGGGGCGGGGGCGGCGCTGTGGCTCTACCCGCGCCTGTCCGAGCCCTCGGTGCCCTTCTCCTCCTTCGTGCTCTTCATGGGCGTGGCGATGAGCATCACCGCCTTCCCGGTGCTGGCGCGCATCCTCACCGAGCGGCGGCTGCTGGGCTCCAAGGTGGGGGCCATGACCATCACCTGCGCGGCGGTGGACGACGTGACGGCGTGGTGCCTGCTGGCCTTCGTCGTCTCCATCGTGCGCGCCTCGGACCTGATGCACGCGGGACTCACCACGCTCTTCGCGATGCTCTACATCGCCTTCATGCTGGGCGTGGTGCGGCCCTTCCTGGCCCGGCTGGGCGCGCGCGTGGCCAACAAGGAGGGGCTCAACCAGAACGGTGTCGCCCTGACGCTGATGATGTTGCTGGCCTCCGCGTGGGCCACGGAGCTCATCGGCATCCATGCCCTCTTCGGCGCCTTCATGATGGGCTCCGTCATCCCCAAGGAGGGCGGGCTGGCGCAGGCGCTGGCCGAGAAGCTCGAGGACGTGGCGGTGGTGCTGCTGCTGCCCCTCTTCTTCGCCTTCAGCGGACTGCGGACGGAGATCGGCCTGCTGTCCACCGGCGACCACTGGGTGATGTGCGGCGTCATCATCCTCCTGGCCTGTCTGGGCAAGTTCGGTGGCAGCGCGGTGGCCGCGCGGCTCACCGGCATGCGCTGGCGTGAGGCGGGGGCGCTCGGCATCCTGATGAACACCCGCGGGTTGATGGAGCTCATCGTGCTCAACATCGGCCTGGACCTGGGCGTCATCTCTCCCACGCTCTTCACCATGATGGTGGTGATGGCGCTGGTGACGACGTTCATGACGACGCCGCTGCTGCGGTGGATCTACCCCCCCGAGGAGATGGCCCGGGACCAGGTGTCGTTCACCCCCGAGGCCCCGCTGGCGGAGGCGCCCCCCTTCACCGTGCTGATGTGCGTCTCCCACGAGCAGGCCGGAGCCGGCATGGTCACCCTGGGGCGTGCGCTCCTCGGTACGCCCTCGCCATCCTCCCAGCTCTACGCGCTGCACCTCATCCGCCCCACGGAGCGCGCCTCCTTCCACCTGCGGCATGATCCGGAGAAGGCCAGCGGCAACACCCTGGCGCCCCTGCTGGGACGCGCGAGCACGCTGGGTCTGGAGGTGAGGCCGCTGTCGTTCGTGTCGGCCGAGCCGGGGCTGGACATCTGCCGCACGGCCGAGGCCAAGCAGGCCAGCCTCATCCTGCTGGGCTGGCACAAGCCGCTCTTCAGCCGCACGATGCTGGGCGGCACCGTGCACGAGGTGATGCAGGAGGCGGGCACGGACGTGGCGGTGCTGGTGGACCGGGGCCTGGAGAACGTGCGCCGGGTGCTGGTGCCCTTCATCGGCAGCCCGCATGACCGGGCGGCCCTGGGGCTGGCCCGGCGCCTGCTGCAGCACTCCGCCGCCGAGGTGACGGTGCTGCACGTCACCCAGTCCGAGGGCACGCGCGAGCACACGAGTACCCGCCCCCTGGTCGAGGAGCTCTTCCCGGGGGGCTCCGGGCGGGTGCACTTCAAGGTGGTGGCGCACGACTCGCCCGAGGACGCGGCGTTGGAGGAGTGCCGGCACGGGTATGACCTGGTGGTGGCGGGTGTGGGCGCGGAGTGGGGCCTGGAGGATCAGCTCTTCGGCTTGCGCGGCGAGCGGCTCCTCCGGGAAGCTCCCACCTCGTTGCTCATCGTGCGACACTCGGCCGCCGCCCCCGCCGCGGAGGCCACTTCCAGGACGGAGGCGGTCCCCTCGCTGTCCGCGGGCAACGCCGCCTCCTGAGGCCTCGGGTCGGGTGGGGCGTGAATTCCCGCGCTTCACGGAGGCAGACCGATGGCAGACCTCGCGCACAACCCGCTCAGCCTGCTCCTCGTTCAGCTCGTGGTCATCATCGGCCTGTCCCGGCTGATCGGGCGGGGAGCGCGCTGGCTGGGGCAGCCGCTGGTCATCGCCGAGGTGCTCGCGGGCATCCTCCTGGGACCCTCGCTGCTGGGGTGGGTGGCCCCGGGAACGATGGAGTGGCTGTTCCCGGCCAGCAGCCTGCCGGTGCTGAAGATGCTGAGCCAGTTGGGGCTCATCCTCTTCATGTTCCTCATCGGGCTGGAGCTGGATCCGCGGGTGCTCCGAGGCCAGGGCCGCGCCTCGATCGTCATCAGCTACACCAGCCTCCTGGTGCCCCTGCTGCTCGGGGCGCTAATGGCGTGGTGGCTCTACCCGCGCCTGTCCGAGCCCTCCGTGCCGCGCCCCTTCTTCGTGCTCTTCCTGGGGGTGGCCCTGAGCATGACCGCCTTCGCGGTGCTGGCGCGAATCCTCTCGGAGCGAGGCCTGCTGCGCTCCAAGGTGGGGCTCCTGGCCCTCACCTGCGCGGCGGTGGATGACGTGACGGCGTGGTGCCTGCTGGCCTTCGTCGTGTCCGGGGTGCGTGCCTCGGGGCTGGAGCAGGCGGTGTCCACCACGCTCCTCGTGCTGCTCTACATTGGCCTCATGCTGGGCGTGGTGCGGCCCTTCCTTCAGCGGTTGGGCGCGCGTGTGGCGAGCAGGGAGGGCCTCAACCAGAACGTGGTGGTCCTCATTCTGCTGCTGCTGCTGGCGTCCACGTGGGCGACCGAATACATCGGCATCCATTCCTTCTTCGGCGCCTTCCTCTTCGGGGTCATCGTCCCCAAGGAGGGTGGACTGGCCGAGGCGCTGGTGGAGCGGTTGGAGGACGTGGTGGGCGTGCTGCTGCTGCCCGTCTTCTTCGTCTACAGCGGCCTGCGCACCCACCTGGAGTTGTTGGGGAGCGCCTCGGACTGGGCCCTGTGCGGTCTCATCCTCCTGGTGGCCTGCGTGGGCAAGTTCGGCGGCAGCGCGGTGTCCGCGCGGCTCACCGGCATGCGCTGGCGCGAGGCGGGGGCGCTCGGCATCCTGATGAACGTGCGCGGGTTGATGGGACTCATCGTCCTCAACCTCGGCCTGGACCTGGGGCTCATCTCTCCCAAGCTCTTCACCATGCTGGTGGTGATGGCCCTGGTGACCGCCCTCATCGCCTCGCCGTTGCTGCGCTGGGTGTATCCGCCCGGGGAACAAGCGCGGGACCGGGTGCCGCTCGCCCCCGTGAGTCCCCAGGTGGCTCCCGCGCCCTTCACCGTGCTGATGTGCGTGGGCCGGGGACAGGTGGGCAGCGCGATGGTGGCCCTGGGGTATGCCCTCACCGGTCCCCTCGCCGAGCCCTCCCAACTCTACGCCCTGCACCTCGTGGCCCCCAGCGATCGCTCCTCCTTGCAACCCCGGCGGGAAGAGGACACGTCAGGAGATGCCCTGGCCCCGCTGCTGGGACGCGCGAGCACGCTGGGCCTGGAGGTGAGGCCGCTGTCGTTCGTGTCCACCGAGCCAGGGCTGGACATCTGCCGCACGGCCGAGGCCAAGCAGGCCAGCCTCATCCTGCTGGGC
The DNA here is from genome assembly GCF_024623785.1 of Archangium lipolyticum. Classification (NCBI taxonomy): domain Bacteria; kingdom Pseudomonadati; phylum Myxococcota; class Myxococcia; order Myxococcales; family Archangiaceae; genus Archangium; species Archangium lipolyticum. Next base: position 140,412 of record NZ_JANKBZ010000018.1, on the reverse strand, counting down.
TGGCACGAGCCGCTCTTCGGCCGCACGATGCTGGGCGGCACCGTGCGCGAGGTGATGCGGGAAGCGGGCACGGACGTGGCGGTGCTGGTGGACCGGGGCCTGGAGAACGTGCGCCGGGTGCTGGTGCCCTTCATCGGCGGCCGGGAGGACCGGGCGGCGCTGGGGCTCGCCCGGCGTCTGCTGCGCTCCACGGACGCACAGGTGACGGTGTTGCACGTCACGCCTTCCGCGGGTCCCCGCGAGCACACGCTGGAGGAGCCCGGGCGCGTGCACACCCGGGTGGTGGCGCACGACTCGCCCGAGGACGCGATCCTGGAGGAAGCACGCCGGGGGTATGACCTCGTGGTGGTGGGAGTGGAGGCCGAGCACCACGAGCGCCTCATCCGCGAGGCTTCCACGTCACTCTTGTTGGTTCACCCACACCGTCCGGCCAGCGCAGGTGAGACCGCCGATGTCGCCGATGACAAACCCGACGCGGCCCCGGCGCTCCCGGCCGACGGCCCCTTCTCCTGAGTTACTGTCACCCACCCCTACGGAACGGAAGCGAGACACCGACGTCATGCACCTGGGAGCGACCATCCGACTGCTGCGTGTGGACGCGGGGCTGAGCCTGCGCGACCTCGCCCGTCGTATCGGCGTGTCCAGCGCCTACCTCAGCCGCGTGGAGAACGGGCTGGACGCCGCCCCCACACCGGAGCGGCTCGCCGCCATCGCCCGCGAGCTGGGCGTGCCCCCCACGCTCCTCGTGGACGTGGCGCACCGGGTGAGCCCCTTCGTGGCCCACTACCTGGAGCAGGTGCCCGGCGCCGGCATGCTCTTCCTGGAGATGGCGCGCCGGGGCCTCTCGGGCCCGCAGCTCGCCCGGGTGCGCGAGTTCCTCGACGCGGAGTTTCCCATGCGTGCCGCCGCGAGCGAGGCCCCGGTGCCGGCGCTGGCCCCGCTGCTGGCGCCGGAGCGGATGGTGTTGCGCCTCACCTGCGCCGCGCTCGAGGACGCGCTGGATGTGGCCGCGGGACGGCTGGTGGGGTCCTGCCCCGGCATGAGTGCCCCCGGGCTGGTGGCGGAGCTGAAGCGGCGCGAGGCGGAGGCCTCCAGCATGGTGGGCAACGGCGTGGCGGTGCCCCACGCCATCGTCGAGCATGCCGCGCCGGTGGCCGCCTTGGTGACGTTGGCCAAGCCCCTCAAGGCCGAGACACCGGATGGTCTGCCCCTGCGGCTGCTGGTGGTGCTCGTGGGCGGAGAGCGCGGGCGTGCGCACCTGGTTCGGCTGGCGCATGTGGCACGGCTGGCCAGTCATGGTCTGGCCGAGCGGCTCGCCGACGAGGAGCAGCCCCAACAATTGCTTACCCTGCTCACGGAGCTGGAAGCCCTGAGATGAGGAGGTGCGGTCATGATGAAGACGAGCCAGGTGCTGGTGGGGACGCTCTCCTGGGTGCCCCCTCATGTGCTCGCGCTGTCCGGAGCTCGCTGGCGGTTGCTCGCGCTCGGCGCGGGGGGCGGGCTCATGGTGGGCCTGATCGCGTTGGGTCTCTGGCTCATCCGCCTCGCCCTCAAGACACGGTAGAACGCCATCTGCGATGGATTCGACGAGGACGGGTGCGATGACGATGTCTCTCTGGCGCTGGCCGTTGGCTTTCGTGGTGGCGGGTCTTCTCTCCGGGTGCGGTCTGCCGGAGGACGAGGGGCTCTCGGAACCCGTGGGCTCCACGGAGCAGGCGCTCACCAATACCTGCCACAGCCTCTCCCAGCGCTACTCGGTCCAATGCGCTACGGTCCCCGTGTACAGCTCGGCCACGAGCACCACCGCGATCGATACGATCTACTGTGGCGGGGCCAATATCAGCGTGCGCCTGTTGCAGGCGTGTCCCTCGAACGAGCGCTTCTACGTCGAGTACTCCCGGTTGTCTGGCCCGTACAAGCCGGGCTGGATCCACCGGAGCTTCATCGTGGCCGTGAACTACTGAGCGGCACGGTTCCTCGGTTCGTGGTTCAACTCGAGGGGCTCGACACCCTCACCCCGTCCCTCTCCCAGAGGGAGAGGGGTTGAGGTGAACTCAAGCTGCCCGGCGCGCGGCGGTGGTGGGCCGGATGTCCCCGTGATTCGGCGCGGGCAGGGTGATCGTCGGCGACAGGCCCGGTGCCACCAGTCCGCTCGTCAGCAGCGATGACGGATGGAAGTTCACGAACGCCCCCTCCACTCGCGACGGGCCCGCGAAGATCTTCTCCACGATCATCGACGAGTACTGCTCCAGCGAGCTCTCCCGGGTGTTGCCGTTGAGCACCACCTCCAGGCCCATCTGCTCGGCGTAGGCGCGCACTCCCGGAATCCTCGACTGCAGCGGCGTGTAGCTCTCCGAGGCCACGCCGTTCTCGCTCACCACGAACACCTCCTTGTCCGAGGCCACCGCGAGCGACATGTTCCCCATCGTGTGTCCCGGCGTCGACAGGATGGCCGCGCCCCGCCCCAGCCACACGTCCCCGTCCAGCAGCACCACCCGCTCCTCCGGCACTCCGTCCGTCCCGCCCGGCACGTACCAGACCTTCTCCAGCGGATGCAGGTTCTTCACCGACTCCCACTCGGTCCGCTGCACCAGCAGCTTCGCCCTCGGGAAGTACGCCGGCTCTCCGTCTCCGCCCAGCCACCGCCGCACGTCCTGCACGTGCAGGTGATCGAACGCGATGTAGTCCACGTCCTGCGGATGCAGCCCCAGCGCCGCCAGGTGGCTCTGCACCGTGCCCAGCCGCCGCGTCATCACCTTGTCCGACAGGAAGTTGCCGTACTTCTCTCGCAACGACGCGTAGAAGGGGGCCGCCTGTCCGCGCTCGTAGTCGCTCGGATTGAAGAGCAGGGTGCGCGTCACCCCTTCCTCCTGGAACTGCACCACCTGCATCCGGTTCGTCATCATCACGTAGGGCGCCGGTGACAGCGCCCCTCCGCTGAAGGCGAACAGCGAGGGGTAGGGGAACGTGACGAGATCGCATGTGGCCACCGCCGCCACCGGGCCCGCGGCCGTGAACACGTCGCGCGCCTCCTGTGCCGCACGGCGGAGCTTCTGCAGCCGCACGCCGGACACCGGCTCGGCACGGGCCTCTTTGAGGAAGGGCAGGGGACGGAAGGGGGCGTTCATGGGTTCACCGTGAGGTCGAAGACGGTCTTCACCGACTGGTACTGGCCACGCGCCAGGTTGGCCTCGATGGCCTCCTGGTAACGCGCGAGCGGAAAGGTATGTGTCACGAGCACGCTCGGGTCCGGGCCCTCCCGGCGGGCGAGCAGCTCCAACACCAGGTCGAACGTGTGCTTGCGCTCGCCCCGGACGCTCTCCGGGCCGTACACGAAGGAGCCGAGCAGCGTCAGCTCGTTGCGCCACACCGTCGTCCAGTCCACCTGCTCCAGGATGCCCGCCGCTCCCACCAGCACCACCTTCCCCAGCGAGCGCGTGTATCTCAACGAGTCCTGCACCGAGGCCGCGCTGCCGATGCAGTCGAACGTCACCTCGAAGCCGCCCATGAGCGCGGGCGGGCCGAGGATCGGGCGGTACACCTTCGCGCCCGTGCGCCGCGCCACCTCCTCGGCCTCGGCGGTGTCGTCCCGCATCACCCGGAAGGCCTCGTCCGCCCCGAGCTGCTTCGCCAGCCGCAGCTGGTACTCCTCGGCCGCCAGCAGCGTCACGTGGCAGCGGTGGCCCAGCGCGCGAAGGGCCCAGAGGCATGCGAAGGCCACCGGTCCTCCTCCAATCACCAACACCCGATCCCCGTCCTTCAGCGGCACCTTCAGCACCGCGTGCAGGCCCACCGCGAGCGGCTCCACCAGCACGCCCGCCTTGTCGCCCACCGCTTCCGGCAGCGGGTGGAGCTGCGAGGGGTGCGCCACCATCTCCGTCCCCATTCCCCCGGGCAGGTCCTTCTGGAAGCCGAGCATCTGCCCCGGTGCGAGGCAGCCCTCGGCGCTGTGCTCGCAGCCGTTCTCCTGGCCGGCCGCGCACGGCGGGCAGGGCGGCTGGATGCCTCGCAGGCGGCAGGGCAGCAGCGGGTTCACCACGACCTTCTGTCCCACCTCCACGCCGCGCGCCTGGGGCCCCAGCTCCGTCACCTCGGCGAGCACCTCGTGGCCCAGCACCGCTGGAAAACTGTTGAAGGGCTCCATCTGGGGGCTCATCTTGAAGAAGATCGTCCCCATGTCCGAACCGCACAGGCCCGCCAGCAGTGGACGCAGCCGCACCCAGTCCGGGCCGGGCAGAGTGGGGGAGGGCAGCTCACGCAGGGAGAGACAGCTTCCACGCCCGTAGTGCACCTTCGGGTACATTCCTCCAATCCCCTTGGCGAGGACGTACTTGGGGATGGAGAGTGCGAAGACGAGTCCCTTCACGGGGGCAAGCTCCCTGGGCAGGCGGCCTGACGGCGGGGGACGCGGAGTCTAGCCCGCGAGAGGACCCGCGACACAGGGTCCGTTCTGGTAGGGTGACGGCAGAGGGTTGACTGTATGGCGAAGGCGAAGCGGAAGTCCGACGACACACTCTCAGGAGAGGCGCTCAACGACGAGGTCCGCGTCGAGGCCTCGCTGCGTCCGCGCACCTTCGACGAGTACGTGGGTCAGGGCGCCGTCGTCGAGAAGCTCAGGGTGTACGTGCAGGCGGCCAGGAGCCGCGGCGAGGCGCTCGACCACTGCCTCTTCTCCGGCCCCCCGGGTCTGGGCAAGACGTCCCTCGCCTACCTCATGGCCACCGAGCTGGGCGTGGGCATCCACGTCACCAGCGGCCCCGCCCTCGAGCGCAAGGGCGACCTGGCCGGCCTCCTCACCAACCTCAACGAGCGCGACATCCTCTTCATCGACGAGGTCCACCGCCTCAACGCCGCCATCGAGGAGTACCTCTACCCGGCCATGGAGGACTTCCGGCTGGACATCACCATCGACACCGGCCCCGCCGCCCGGGCGATGAAGATCGACCTGCCGCCCTTCACCCTCATCGGCGCCACCACCCGCACCGGCCTCCTCACCTCGCCGCTGCGCGACCGCTTCCAGATTCAGGAGCGGCTCGAGTACTACGAGCCCAAGCACCTGGAGATGATCCTCAACCGCTCGGCGCGCATCCTCGGCGTCAAGCTGGACCGTGGAGGCGCGAAGGAGATCTCCACCCGCGCCCGCGGCACCCCGCGTATCGCCAACCGGCTGCTGCGCCGGTTGCGCGACTTCGCCGAGGTGGAGGGTGATGGCACCATCACCGAGGAGCTGGCCTCCCAGTCGCTCACCCGGCTCGGGGTGGATCCCTCCGGCCTGGACGCGATGGACCGGAAGATCCTCCTCACCATCCTCGACAAGTTCGGCGGGGGCCCGGTGGGCGTGGAGACCATCGCCGCCAGCGTGGGTGAGCAGCGCGATACCATCGAGGACGTGTACGAGCCGTACCTCCTGCAGGAAGGCTTCCTCCAGCGCACGCCGCGGGGCCGAGTGGCCACGCACCGGGCGTACGCCTATTTCAACAAGAAGGCGCCCACCACGGCGCAGGGGTCCCTCTGGTGAGCACCACCGCGACCGCCGTCCAGCCGCCTCCCATGTCCCGCGTTCCCCGTGACTTCTACGCGGAGCTCGTCCGCACTTCTCAGGGCAACCGCGCCGGCTTCCTCGCCGATCGCGAGCGCTGGCTGCGCGTGCTGCCCGTGGAGGCCCGCGAGGAGCTCCTCTTCGAGTTCGAGATGCTCCTGCGCGCCGTGGAGCGCTACGTCCACCTCCACGACAACGGCGTCATCGATCCCCAGGATCAGCCGCTCGTCACCCGCGACTTCCGCGAGGAGCTCAAGGACGTCCGCGCCACCCTCAGCCAGGCCATCCGCCTGGCGCGGCACCTGCTCGATCCGGACTCCACCCAGAAGCTCCAGTTCCGCCGCTACGTGGAGACGCAGCTGTCCGACGACAAGACGCGCCGCTCGCGCATCGAGGGCGAGCTGGATCAGGAGACGCCCCAGGAGGGCCTCTTCGTCCTGCGCCAGTCCTTCGAGTCGCTGCGCAACCTCATCGACCACCTGCTGCAGCTGCCGGTGTGCGGGCTGAACCTCTTCAACGACGTGGGCAACCTCGTCCTGAGGGAGATCGTCCTCAACCGCTACTTCCGGCCCTTCCGCCTCAACGAGTTCCGCCTGGAGTACGACCGGCTGCGCTCCATCCGCCTGCTGACGCTGCTCGCCACGGTGCCGGCGGAGACGCGGCCCCTCTTCACCATCGCCTACCTGGGCCTGTTCCGCCTGCTGCACTACCTGGCCTACGTGAGCCAGGACGCCCAGGGCCCCATTCCGCGCCGCGTGCGCGTGGTGCTCGCCCTGGTGCGCAGCGAGGCGCTCAGCCTGGTGGGCTACCTGAAGAACGAGCTCGCCCCCAAGGCCGGCCCCAAGCCCCTCCAGGCCGCGTGCCTGCGCGTGGCGCGCGACATCGCCCGCGAGACGGAGCGCATCGCCCGCGACATCCTCGTGGAGCTGGACCGGGACCGCGCCGCCGCCGCCCGCGCCTCCTACGCCTTCACCCAGCTCTTCCAGGCCCAGGTGGTGGCCCTCACCGAGGCGCTCGCCCCCGGCTCCGCCCACGGCGAGGCCCCCTTCGAGCAGCTCGTCTCCTCCATGGAGTCCGCCGAGCGGCTGCGCAAGGACCTCTGGGTCTTCTCCCAGCTGTGCCGCGCCGCCGAGGGCCACCTGCGCAACGACGACGTGGTCGCCGCCGAGGCCACCATCTCCAGCATCGTGGCCTTCCTCGGCTACTTCCAGGACGGCAGCTACCAGCTGCTGCGCTACGTGGACTACGAGGCCTTCGATCGCTTCAGCGCGCTCCTCACCGAGCTGCCCTGGCCGCCCGAGGGCCCCGCCATCCGCACCCGCCTCATCGAGGACCTGCGCGGCTTCTCCCTGGTGCTGGAGAACACCTTCGCGGCGGTGAGCCGGCGCGCCCAGCTGCGCGGCTTCACCTTCGACCGGGCCGAGGCCGAGTTGCTTCGAGACCGTTTCCTCGCCGCCACCCGGTGACGGGGTTGTCGCAGACACGTCACTGTAAAGTTTCCACACGCCCCGATTTCACCCGCCGAGCGTTTGATTCCGGGCATCCGCTTGCGCTATCTGGGGGCCGTCTTGACGCGTCATGGCGACTCCCTGCGTGTGGAAGTTCTGACACAATTGTCACGGTGACGAGGTAGGTACACAGTGAGTCGAGGGGGTAGTGGAGGTTGGAGAGCCCGGCCTCCCCTGCGAGCGGATGTAAAAAGCCAGTGAATCTCACGGTTTGGGAATTCCGGAGGCCCTCGCGGGGCTCCATCCCAGGGGTGGATTCAGTGGCGTGTGGCTTGCAACGATACGCGGCGCGTCAGATGGGCAGTGAACAGTGAAGCACCCGCATCGAAGAGGCGACACCGAACCATGGCTTCCAACCCGTACAACCAGCGCACCCTGTCCCAGCCCGTCCATTGCCAGGGGGTGGGGCTTCACTCTGGCGCGCCGGTGAACCTCTCGTTGCTGCCCGCGCCGGTGAACCACGGCATCATCTTCGTGCGCACGGACACACCGCGCCCTGTCTCTATTCCCGCGCTGACGGAGTACGTAGTGGACACCTCCCTGGCCACCACCCTGGGCAGGGAAGGGGTGAAGGTGAGCACGGTGGAGCACCTCATGGCGGCGCTGGCCGGCATGGGCCTGGACAACGTGCGCGTGGAGCTGGACGGCCCCGAGGTGCCCATCATGGATGGCAGCGCCGCGCCCTTCGCCTCCCTCATCGCCGAGGCAGGCGTGCGCGAGCAGGAGGAGCCCCGCCGCCTGCTGGTCATCAAGAAGCAGGTCTCCGTGGTGGACGGTGACAAGGAGGCCAGCCTGTCTCCCTCCAACCGCTTCCGCATCTCCTGCTCCATCGACTTCAAGCACCCGCTCATCACCGAGCAGGCCTTCGACCTGGAGTTCTCCGACCGGTGCTTCGCCCGGGAGATCTCCCGCGCGCGCACCTTCGGCTTCCTCCGGGACGTGGAGATGCTCAAGAAGATGGGCCTGGCGCGCGGCGGCTCGCTGGACAACGCCATCGTCGTGGACGAGTTCTCCATCCTCAACCCGGACGGCCTGCGCTTCCCCGACGAGTTCGTGCGCCACAAGATCCTGGACGCCATCGGGGACATCTCCCTGTTCGGCCGCCCGGTGGTCGGCCATCTCAAGGCCTTCAAGACGGGGCACGCGCTCAACCAGAAGCTGGTCAAGGCCGTCCTCGCCGATCCCAGCAGCTACGAGATCGTCCCGGCCCGCAAGCACCTGGAGTTACCGGAGCTGCGCCTGCCGGAGCTCGGCCTCGAGCCGATGGTGGCCTGAGCCCGGCCCGAGAAATTTCTTTGCGGGTCCGGGGTTTTCTCGACTAAGGACCCCTATCCATGCTCATGCGCTCTACTTCCACCATTCTGGCCGCGTTGCTGGCGGCTTCCCTCTTCTCCGGTTGCAACAAGGAGAAGTCCCCGGCGACCGCCGCCCCGGCGACCACCACCTCGGCGGAGCCCTCTCCGGACACCGTCGTGGCCACCTACGGTGACGGCCAGAAGGTCACCTTTGGCGAGCTCAACGAGCGCGTCAAGGAGCCGCTGGCCAACCTGGAGAAGCAGAAGTACCAGCTGCGCAAGCAGGGTCTGGAGGGCTTCGTGGTGGAGAAGCTCGTGCAGGCCGAGGCCAAGAAGCGGGGCGTGAGCGAGGATGAGCTCATGAAGGCGGAGATCGACGGGAAGATCCCGCAGCCGCCCGAGGAGGAGATCAAGAAGCTGTACGAAGAGGCCAAGGAGCGGCTGCCCCCGGGCACCACCTATGAGCAGGTGAAGCCGCAGATCGTCGACTTCCTCAACGGCTCCAAGCGCCAGGAGCGCGCGCGCACCTACTTCGACGAGCTGAAGAAGGCCAACAACGTGCAGATCACCCTGCCCGAGCCGCCCAAGCCCCCGGTCGAGCGCAAGGAAGTGGCCGCCACCGGTCCGTCGCGCGGCCCCGAGAACGCGCCCATCACCATCGTGGAGTTCAGCGACTTCCAGTGCCCGTTCTGCAGCCGCGCCATCAAGACGGTGGACGAGGTGCTCGCGGCGTACCCCAACCAGGTGCGGCTGGTGTTCCGCCAGTTCCCGCTGGACTTCCACAAGCAGGCGCCCAAGGCCGCCGAGGCCTCGCTGTGCGCCAATGACCAGGGCAAGTTCTGGGAGTACCACGACACGCTCTTCGCCAATCAGCAGGCGCTCGAGGTGCCCCAGCTCAAGGAGCACGCCAAGAAGGTGGGCCTGGACTCCGCGAAGTTCGACAAGTGCCTGGACTCCGGCGAGAAGGCGTCGATCGTGAACGCCGACCTGGAGGCCGGCAAGAAGGTGGGCGTCAACGGCACCCCGGCCTTCTTCATCAACGGCGTCCTCCTCTCCGGCGCTCAGCCCATCGAGGAGTTCAAGAGCATCATCGACGCCGAGCTGAAGGCGAAGAAGTAAGGAGCCTCTCCGCGTGGCGATACGCCCCAAGGCCACGCCTCGCCTGGGATTGAGCGGTGAGCCGACGACGCTCGAGTTGGAGCGTCCTCTCGCCGCCAGCCTCTCCCCCGGCCGTCCCCTCGCGGCGCACTTCCATGCGCCCGAGGGGATGGTGCTGTTGCGGGAGCCCGCCTCCCTCTCCGGCTTCTTCGCGGGCAGCCTGAGCTCACTGGCCGTGGAGGAGGTGCTCGGCCACGTGCTGTCGGGCATCCGCAGCGGCCAGCTCATCCTCCAGCACGGCATGGTGCAGCGCACCGTCACCTTCCGCGACGGCCAGCCCATCTTCGCCGTCTCCAGCGTCCACCATGAGCGGCTCGGCGCCGTGGTGGTGCAGCTGGGCCTCGTCACCCCCGAGCAGCTCCACCAGGCCCTGGGCAAGGTGACGCCCACCCTGCGCATCGGCGCGGTGCTCACCCGCGAGGGCTTCCTCTCCGAGGCCAACCTCTACAGCGCCATGACGTACCTGGTGCGCGAGGTGCTGCTCAACCTCTTCGAGATGGCCGAGGGCAGCTTCCTCTTCCTCGAGGGGCGTCCGCCCGAGGGCGACTCGGTGAAGCTCCAGGAGCGCACCAAGGATCTCGTCCTCCAGGGGATGAAGCGCGGCGAGGTGGTGGCGCGGCTGCGCAAGCACTTCCCGGACGACATGCCCGTGTCGGTTGGCCCCGAGGCTCCGCCCCCCGGTGAGGAGGCCCTCTTCGCCAGGGCCGCCTCCGGCACCACGCTGGGCGCCCTGCGCTCGCTCTGGGAGGGCAGCCTCTTCTCCTTCCTCACCTGGGTGGAGGAGCGCTCGCGCGACGGTGCGCTCCTCCTCCAGCAGAAGCCCAACGCGCCTCTCATTCCCCGGCGGGTCTCCGGCACCTTCATGGCGGTGCCTCCTCCTCCGGTGGCGCCCCTCAGCCCCGAGGAGCGCTTCAACGTATTGCTCGCGCAGATCCACACCGCCATCCGCCTGGCGGGCGCCAACCCGGATCTGCTGCGCGGCTTCCTCGAGTCGCCCACGCCCGGGTTGGAGACGGCCTATGAGGGCGTCGAGCTCGGCCCGGATGGCCGGGTGGACGTGGCCCGCCTGCGCCAGAACGTCTCCAGTGGCGACGAGGCGCTGGCGCGCGCCATGACGCTCGAGGCGCTCGACGCCTTCGTCTCCTACGCGCTCTTCTCCGCGCGCAACGTGCTGCCGGGCGAGATGTCCGAGCGGCTCTACCGCAGCTACAGGGATCTCCAGGAGGGACTCGCTTGACGGACACCTCACAGGCGCGGGCCCGGCTCGCGCTCGCCGCGGATCTGCCGCTGGAAGACGGTCTGCGCCTCTACCAGCAGGTGGCTCCCCACGTGGCCTACGCGAAGGTGGGCCTCTCGCTCTTCGTCGAGCACGGCCCGGCCGCCGTGGCCGCCTTCCTGAAGCTGGGCGCCAAGGTGTTCCTCGATCTGAAGCTGCACGACATCCCCAACACCGTGGAGCTGGCGGCCGCGCGTGCCGGGGCGCTCGGCGCCTCCCTGCTGACCGTGCACGCCGCCGGGGGCGAGGCCATGCTCAAGGCCGCCGTGAAGGGCGCCCGCGAGGGGGCCCGCTCCAAGGGCCATGAGGCCCCCCGGGTGCTCGCGGTGACGGTGCTCACCTCCATGTCCGCCGAGGATGTGAGCTCGGTGGGGCTCTCCGGCGCCCCCGAGGAGGCGGCGCTGCGGCTGGCCCGGCTGGCCGTGCGCGCGGGGGTGGACGGGCTGGTGTGCTCGCCCCGCGAGGCAGAGGCCTTCCGCCGCGAGCTCGGCCCCTCTCCCTTCCTCTGCACCCCGGGCATCCGCCCCGCGGGCGCGGCGAAGGGGGACCAGAGCCGCGCCGAGACGCCGGCCTTCGCGGTGCGCGCGGGTGCGGATCTCCTCGTGGTGGGCCGTCCCATCCACACCGCGGCCGAGCCCCTGTCCGCCGCACGCGCGATCGCCGAGGAAGTTTCCGCCGCCTGACACAGGAGCGCGCACTGGGGTCGGGGGGGCCTAGCCGCCCCCACACCCCATCTCCAGCTTGTGCCCCCAAGGCCGTTGTTGGGAGGTTACATGGGCGCAAGGCGGGTATGGGTTTGGGCGCTGGTCGTGGTGTGCACTGCGTGCAGCGGCGCGAAACAGGCAGTGAGGGAGCCGTCCGATCCGGGGATGGGTGGCTCGGGTCTGGAAGCGGACGCGCAGTCCCCCGGCTCGGATGAGTCCGGTTCGCGACGCTACGTGGACCAGGCCCTGGGCTTCGAGCTCACCCAGCCCGGGGACGGCTGGACGTTGGACCAGACGGACGAGCAGACCCCCGAGGGGCTCACCATTCCCGTCGTCCTGCGCCACCGCGCCAGCGGCGCCCAGATCGTCCTCCAGGTGGCTCCGGCGGTGGCCACGCCGGCCCAGTTCGCCGAGAAGCTGACGATGGGCCTGCGCAGCCAGCCCGGCTTCGTCACCTCGGATCCCGAGCCGATGCCCATGTCCGACAGCGCCGTGGGCTTCCACTTCGCCGTGGGCGACAACGTGCGGGGCCGGGTGGTGGTGCGTGATGGCAGCCCCGGCCACGTCTTCATGATGCTGGCCACCTGGCCGTCGGTCGCGCCGGACGAGGTGCCCGCGGCGGTGAACGCCCTCTTCGAGAGCGTCCACCCGCTGCCCACCATGCCCGATCAGACCTGAGCGGGGGGCCTCAGCCCTTCGCCCGGCCGCCGCGCGACGGCTTGGGAGCGGGAGCCTCCTCGGCGGCTCCACTGCTCTCGAGCTGGCTCGCGCGGCGCCGCACGTACTCCACCAGCGTGCGCACGCCCACGCCCGTGCCGCCCTTGCCCAGGTAGCCCCGCTCCTTGGGGCTCACCGACGGGCCGGCGATGTCCAGGTGCACCCACGGCGTGTCACCGACGAACTCCTTGAGGAAGAGGGCGGCGTTGATGGCTCCGCCCCAGCGCTCGCCGGAGTTCTTCATGTCGGCGATCTCCGAGCGCAGCGCGTCCTTCTGCAGCTCGGTGACGGGCAGGCGCCACATCTCCTCGCCCGCAGTGCGCGCCGACTCCAACACGTCGTTCACCGTGGCGTCGTGATCACCGAAGGCGCCCACGATGTAGTTGCCCAGGGCGATGACGCACGCGCCGGTGAGCGTGGCCAGGTCGATGATCGCCGCCGGCTTGTGCTCGGTGGCCCAGGTGAGGATGTCTCCGAGCACCAGGCGCCCCTCGGCGTCCGTGTTGGTGATCTCCACCGTCTTGCCCGAGCGCGACACGAGCACGTCGCTGGGCCGGTAGGAGGTGCCCGAGGGCATGTTCTCGCAGGCGCCGATGAAGGCGTGCACGGGGAAGGGCGGCTTGAGGGTGGCGATCACCTTCATGGCGCCGAGCACCGCGGCCGAGCCGGCCATGTCCGTCTTCATGTCCACCATGGAGTCGGTGGGCTTGAGTGACAGGCCGCCCGAGTCGAAGGTGATGGCCTTGCCCACCAGCGCCACCGGGGGCTGCTTCGCCTGCCGCGCGTTCTTCGGCGTGTACTCGACGTGGATGAGCTTGGGCTCGTTCGCGCTGCCCTGCGCCACCCCGAGGAACATCCCCATCTTCAGCCGCTCGATCTCCTTGCGGTTGCCCACCGTCACCTTGAGGCCGCCCTCGCGCCCCATCTCCTGGGCCGCCTGGGCGAGCCGCTCGGGGTTGACGACGTTGGGGGGCTCGTTGACCAGGTCGCGCGCCCAGTTGGTGGCCTCGGCCACGCGCTGCGCGAGCGCCACCGCCTGATCGTGCTCCTTCGTCTTGTCCGTGCCACCGGGGAGGGCCAGGCGCACCGTGGTCAGCTTCGGCGCGTTCTTGTCCTCCTTGGCCGCCGAGGACTTGTAGCGCTCGAAGCGGTAGGCACCCAGCTCCAGGCCCTCCACCGTGGCGCGCAGGGCGGAGACGAGGTCCTCCACCGCGGGCACGGCGAACACGACGGTGCGCACCTTCAGGCGCTGGGCCGTCTTCGCGGCGCGGCCGGCCGCCAGGCGCAGCACCTCGGGCGTGTACCGGGCACGCGAGCCCAGGCCCAGCAGCGCGACGCGCTCGGCCTCGAGCTTGCCCAGCGTGTGCATCACGAAGGTCTGATCACTCTTGCCCTTGAAGCCCTCCTGGGCAGCGGCGGCGGCGAGCTTGCCGTCCAGCGGGGCGTCGGCACCCGCCAGCGACGCGGGCGGCTTGTCCCCGAGCTCCCCGTCGAAGAGGGGGATCACGAGCAGCTCACCGTTCGCGCGTGCGGCCTCGCCGGAGATGAAGCTGAAGTTCATGAGGAAGATGGGCTCCTGGAAAAGGGGTGGGCGACTGTAACGCCGCGAATGTTTCAGGCAAGAACGGTCCAGCTATCCGTCGTTGCAATGACACGCCGCGGTGGATACGTCCGGCACATGCCCTCGTTGCTGCTGCACCTGACCGCCATCGAGCGACTGGCCACCAATCCGGGAGACCTGCCCGAGGATTTCGTACGCGCGCTGTCCGAGGACCTGGCCTACGCGCGCTTCGGCGCGGCGCTGCCCGACCTGCCCCTGTGTGACGGGCTGCGCGGCGGGCTCAACGCGTGCTCCTCCGGGACGGACTGGCCCCAGTTCGCGCGGCTGTACCATGAGCGCGCGCCGGTGGGCATGGGCCTGAAGATGGCCGAGCTGGTGGCCGCCGGAGCCCTGGTGGGCACCGAGGCGGGGCTCGCGCTGCTGGCCGGCTACTTCACCCACCTGTCCCTGGACCGCGTGCTCCATCCACATGTGGACACTCTGGTGGTGCGCCACCGGCGCATGGGGGAGCACGCGCTCGTCGCGCACCGGAAGATCGAGTGGACGCAGACGCTCTTCTACCTGCGTGAGCTGCACGGGGTGGATCTGGTGGGCAGCCCGCGCCTGCGCTCGAAGTTCGAGGTGACCAAGAGCGCGGGCTTCCCGGTGAAGGGCATCGGCCGTGGCATCTACGAGCTGGTGCGGCTGGCCTCGCAGGAGACGTTGCAGCAGGCGCCCACCAAGCAACAGGTGGATGGGTGGGCGCGGGGGCTGTACACGGCGGGGTTGTACCTCTCCAGCCCGCTGGGGCGGATGAGGGCGCTGCCCGCCTACTCGCAGCTGAGCTTCCAGGAGCTGTACCGCAACGACGCCTTCGACTTCGCCTCCGAGGTGGAGCACGCGGTGGCTCAGTGCCGCGGGGTGTTGCGGCGTCTGCTGGCGTACATGGCGCGAGGCATCTTCACGCCGCGTGCCCGCGCGCGTTTCCTCGAGGAGTTCCCCGAGGGCACCATCGGTGCGTGCGCGGCTTAAGCACTCGGCCGCCCATTGGAAAGTTGCACGCGGAGAGAGGGGCGGCCAGCCGATCGAGCACCGGAGGTCACGGGGAATGCCGCTATCCGATCGGCAAGGCGACCCCTATCCTCTTCGTGGGTATGACGGTACTCCTTCTCATCTCCGCCGGTGTCCTCGCGGGTGCGACAGGTGCCCTCCTGGGGGTAGGCGGAGGTGTCATCCTCGTTCCCACACTGGTGTTGGGCTTCGACGTACCGCTGGAGGAGGCGGTCCCCGCGAGCCTCATGTGCGTGGTGGCCAGCTCCTGCGGTGCGGCGGCCAGCTACGTGGAGCGCCGGCTGAGTGACATCCGCCTGGGGTTGACGCTGGAGCTGGCCACGGTGATGGGAGCCATCGCCGGAGGGCTGGTGGCGGGCCTGCTGGCCCCGGCGTGGGTGGCGCTGGTGTTCGGCCTCTTCACCCTCTACGTGTCGGCGCAGATGCTGCTGTCGCGTCCGCCGAAGGAGCAGTGCGTGGAGGACTACGTGCCCCACAACTACCCGTTGGGCATCTCCGGCTCCTTCGTGGCCGGGAGCCTGTCGGCGCTGCTGGGGGTGGGGGGCGGTCCGCTCAAGGTGCCGCTGATGAGTCAGGGCATGGGAGTGCCCTTCAAGGTGGCCAGTGCCACCAGCAACCTCATGATCGGCGTGACGGGGGCGGCGAGTGTGGCCGCCTACGCGTGGCGCGGGCACGTGAAGCTCGCGCTGGTGGCGCCGCTGGTGGTGGGAGTGCTGGCGGGCGCGTCCGTGGGGAGCCAGGTGATGCCTCGCGTGCCCACGGCGGTGCTGCGGCGGTTGTTCGCTCTGGTGCTGCTGCTGGTGGCGGCGCAGATGCTGTGGAAGGGGGGGGAGGGACTGTGGCCGAATCTGCTGAGATGACGAGTGCGGCGGCTCCCGCCGTGGTGACGGTGGGGGCTGCTCCCGTGGAACTGACGAACGCGGTCCGGGTGGAGATGACGAGCGCCACTCCCGCGGGACTGACGCAGGAGACACCTCCACGTCAGCAAGCGGTTTCCGGTGCGCCAGTGGCTCCGCTGCGGGACGACACCCCCGCGCACGTCAAACGGGCGGAGGCGGGGGAGCGGTGGATCTCCCGGCTCCTGAGGACGGGCGCCATGTGCAGCGGGGCGCTCTTCCTCTCCTCACTGGTGCTGGAGAGCCTGCCCGAGTCCGAGTCCGTGCACGTGGCCATCGACGTATTGCGCAAGGGCGCGGCCTCGGCGCTGCTGGTGACTCCGGTGGTGCGGCTGGTGGTGGCGGGCACCACCCTGGGAATCCGCGGCGAGTGGCGGTACGCCGTCTACGCGGCCGGAGTGCTCGGACTGCTCGCCCTGGCCGTGGGCGCGGGCTTCCACGCTTGATGCCTTTCGACTTCGCGCTATTGCATTCCGAGCTCGTGCTCCCAGTCATGTAACAGCCCGATCAAGTCCGCCGTGCGTGCGGCGGATACCCGCTCGAAAGCCAGGGGCGCGAGGGAGGCGAGGCGCTCGCGCTGGAATGCGGGGTCGGCCAGAACCTGCCGGTGCTTCAGGCCGCTTTCGGAGGAGATCGCCCGGGGCATCTGCCGGAGGATGGCCTCGATGCTGTCCTCGCGGGTTGCCCTCGCCATGCGTTCCACCGCCAGCTCCAGGCGCGCGCGCACCGGGGGCTCTTCCTCCGGGCACCACGCATCCAGGGCCCAGGGGCAGGATGCGACCATCAGCTCCTCCAGGGTGTGTGCGGTTCCCGGGTTCATGAAGAGGTAGCGCGCCGTCTGGAGCGGCTCCCAGAAGCGCAGCACCGCGCGTAGGCGCGAGGCGGCGCGCTCCGCGCTCACCGGGCCCATCTGCGCGAGTGCGAAGAACAGCGCACCCCAGGCCGTGTCGTGGAAGGACTCCTCGTAGGCATTCCTCACGGCGAGGGAGTTCTGATCCTCCAGGGTCTCCCACAAAGCCTCCAGGACGTTGGACACCATGTAGAGCCGCCAGACCCGCTGCTCGTGCTGGAAGTCGGCCACCCCGAGCGTCGACACCACCTCCCCGGGAGGTATCTCCAGCACCTCTCGAGGGAGGGGGAAGGTGCCGTTCTTCCGGTACTGCTCACCGAACCACTGCCCCGCCTTTCGCGTCTTCCGTTGAACCGAGGGGTAGGTTCCATGCAGGAAGGCCGGCAGTTGAAGGGAAGCAGGCTGTCCAGATGTCATGGGGAGTGTCCTAACAAACCGGATCCTCAGTGAGGATATCCCTGGACAGTCGGACTGGAGGGCTCCCCACCCGCCGCCGGGCCGTCATTCATTGCCAGCAGGAGTCGCGGCGACGGAGTGGGCGCGAGGGGCGCCCTGTACCGCGATGCCTCCTGACCCCAGGCAGAGGACATCCGACCGCTGGACGCCGTGGTGCAGCCGGCCAGTGCCGATACGAGCAGCAGGACCGTTCCACACCACGAGGCCTGGGTCAGCCGTCTCACACCCCGCGCGCGTCGAAGTGGGCCAGGACCTTCCGGGCCTTGGCCACGTCGTCGTGACGGCCCTGCTCCTCGAAGAGCGGAATGACCGCCTCGAGCTCGGCGCGCGCCAGCTTCCACTCCTGCCCGAAGGTGTACGCGATGCTCAGGTCCCACCGGGCTCGCGCCTCGTACACGTGGTCGTGCAGCTCCGAGTAGAGATCCACCGCCGACTGCAGCAGCGGTCGCGCCGAGTTGTGGTTGCCCAGCAGGCCCTCGGCCTCGCCCAGCAGCAGCCTGCACAGCGCCAGCGGCTCCGGATCGCCTTCCTTCTCCAGCAGCGGCATGGCCTCGGCGAAACGCTTTCGCGCCGCCTCGTACTCGCCCGCCTCCATGCGGATGTCGCCGATGTCCATCAGCAACTGCGCGATGCGCGGCCCGTTCTTCGCCTGCCGGTACAGCAGCAGCGCCTCCTGGTACTTCTCCTCGGCGCCCCGGGCCTGGCCCAGCGAGCGCAGCGACTCGCCAATGGCCGCCCGGCACAGCGCCTCGTTCTCCTGATCCTTCAGCTCGTTGAACAGGAACGTCGCCTTGGCGATGTGCTCGATGGCGCCCCGGTGATCCTCGAAGTGGGCGCGCGACACCCCGAGCCCGAAGAGCACCTGCGCCTGGCCGTGCTTGTCTCCCGCCGTCTGGAAGAAGCCCAGCGCTTCCTCGTAGTGACGGCGGCTCTCGGCATGGTCCTCGAGCATGCCGTGCAGCTCGGCCAGGTGCACCAACCCCCGGCCGATCTCCACCGGTTCTCCGGTGATGCGCGTCGTGGCGAGCGCGTTGCGCTGCTTCTGGATGGCTTCGAGGATGTGGGCGCGTTCGGTATCGGTCAGGCTCATGAAGAAGGCTCGGTGCTCCTCGGCCTAGTTGTTGCGGCGGCGGGACGGCTTGTCCAGTGATTCCACACGCGGTGGCTCACGCTGGGACTCGCGGTGCTCGCCGTTGCCGTTGCCATGGCCATTGCGGCCCTCGCCGTTGCGGTGCTCGCCACGGCCGGCCTCGTGCACGAGGAGGGGAGAGAAGAAGCAGTCCTTCTTGGTGTACTCGTCGAAGGAGAAGGCGAAGCGGTAGCTGGCGGCCGCGCGCTGGTTGCAGTCGGTGCGCTCGCAGAAGCGGCAGGAGATGCCGCTGGGCACCGCGTCCTTGCGCAGATCCGTGGTGGGCAGGCCGTACGCCAGGTACTTGGCGTTCTCCGCGTGCGTGCCCAGGCCGATGGAGTAGGCCGTGCCGCGCACGATGGAGCCCTCGATGGGCTGCAGCTGCACCTTCGCGAAGCAGAAGTACGAGGTGCCGTCCGGCATCATCGAGTACTGCCGGGTGATCTGCGACGGGTTGAGGAAGGCCAGGTGCACGGCCCACTTGCCGCACGAGCCGCCGCCCGTGGCGAACTTGATGCCGGTGCCGCTGTAGCGCTTGGAGATGTTGCCGGCGATGTCCGAGCGCAGGAAGTGGAAGGGCAGGCCCCTGCGCTTGGGATCCGACAGGTTGCACAGCCGGTGAGCCACCGTCTCGTACGTGGTGCCGAAGAGGTTGGAGAGCAGCTCCACGTCGTAGCGCGTGCGCTCCACCTCCTTGAAGAAGTCCCCGTACGGCAGCATCAGCGCGCCGGCGAAGTAGTTGGCCAGGTTCACCTTGATGAGCCGCTGCGTCTCCGCGTGCCGCGTGCGCACCGCGCCGACGATCCGCTCCACCAGCTTCTCCCGGTCCAGCACCATCAATCCGATGGACGCGGCGAGCTGGAACTTGAGCGGCTGCTCGGTGAGGTCCGGCGAGAGGATGAGCTCCTGGTTCTCCGGATCGAACCGGCGCACCACCGAGGAGCCGCTGGCCGCGGACTCGAAGCGCACCCGGTAGCCGAAGCGCTCCTCCAGCAGCGGCACCATCTGCGCGCTGGTGAGCAGGCGTCCCAGCTTGAAGTCGCGCCGCAGCGCCTCGGCCTGCTCCTCCAGCTCGGGGAAGTAGTTGTGGTGGGTCTGGAGGAAGTCACTCACCTCGTCGAAGGGTGAGTAGTCGAAGCGCAGGCCCGGCCCCGCCGAGCTGCCCGGCGCCGACTGCGTGCGCGCCCGCTCCTCCGCGTTGAGCTGCGCCAGCACGTTCTCCAGCTGCGTGCGCGTGTTCTTGTAGAGGTTGAAGAGCGCCGCCACCGTGCCCGCCAGCTTCGGCTCCGCCGACAGGCTCTGCAGCGACTCGGGGTCGATGTCGAGGCTCTTCAGCAGCGGCTCGTCCAGCAGCTTCGCCAGCGCCTCGTCCACCCGGCCCTCGCCGAGCGTGGACATGAACTGCTCGGGGTCCTGGTCGAAGTAGCGCAGCGCCTTCCACAGCAGAGGGAAGGGCATGACGCGTTTGCCCTTCTCGATGAGATTCAAATAGGCCGGGGAGACCCC
Source organism: Archangium lipolyticum (assembly GCF_024623785.1). Taxonomy (NCBI): domain Bacteria; kingdom Pseudomonadati; phylum Myxococcota; class Myxococcia; order Myxococcales; family Archangiaceae; genus Archangium; species Archangium lipolyticum. The sequence goes on along the minus strand of NZ_JANKBZ010000018.1, from coordinate 120,767 downwards.
CAGGTCCTTGGCCGCGTCCGTCTGCTTGATGTTCCGCGCGAGCCTCAGGCTGCGCAGCTTCAAACCCACGTTCGCGTTGAGTGCGTTCTCGTTCATCTCTGAGTGTCCCGGACAGGTGCCCTACCCCAAGTACCCGTCACCTCCGACACGCCCACTGTGCGGAGCCTTTTACCGATTTGCAACGAACGTTTTCGGGGGGAATGAGCCCTGTCCGTCAGGGAACGGTGGGCCACCACCCCTCTCCTCCCGAGCCGTTCGGGAGAATGTAATCCTCTGGATTTGCTGATGATTTCCGTCAGCCCGTGGACCCGTGGGGGCAGGTCGTCAAAAGGGCTGTCAAAGGTTTACCAATGAGGTGTAACAGCGTGCCGGTAGGAAGAAGAGGGAGGATGGCGCAGGGCCCGGGGGTCTGGAGGCCATTCGGGCGCTCGCTTGCGTGGAGGCGTTGGGCGAGGCTCGAACGATGTCCATGGCCGAGCTCCGTCCCCCCCGTGGATGGCCGACCCCTTTCCTCTTCTTCGTGCTGGTGGCCCTCGGGTGGGTGACGGGCGGGTGCCATATGGGGGCGCCGCGCCCCACGCCCGGGCCCACGAGGGAACTGGCGGCGCTGCGCTACCACGTCACCTACGTCCGGGAGCCCGAGCGCGCCCTGGAGGTGGAGCTCCTGCTGCCGCGGGAGGAGGCCCCCCTGGATTTCCTCTTCACCCAGCCCGGAGGTGTCTCCGAGGTCCTCGCCTCGGGCGAAGAGGGCTCGGAGCAGGCCCTGCCGGTGTCCGAGGAGGGCGGCGTCCTCGCTCCGCCGGGCACGCGCCGCCTGCGCTACCGCTATCCGCTGGAGGCGCGCGGCCGTGAGGGACACTCGGCCCTCTTCGCTGGCATGGGCGAGGGGGACGCGTGGCACGTCGCGGGCCGGGCCTGGCTGCTGCGCCCTCGCGTGGTGACGCCGTCGCTGCGCGCGGAGCTCGTGGTCGGGGGCACGGAGGCGCTGCTGCCCTGGGCTCCGGACGCGGACGGTGTCTACCGGCTGCGGGGCGTGGATCTGGTGGACTCGGGCTTCCACGGCTTCGGGGGCCGGCGGTGCACCGTGCGCCTCCCGGGCGCGGTGCTGGAGGTGGCGGTGCTCGGACGCATGTCGCACGTGGAGGATGCGGCCTTGTGTGCGTGGGTGCGCCAGGCCGCCGAGGAGGTGATGACGGTGCGGCGCACCTTCCCGTACCCGCGCGTCACCGTGCGCATCATCCCGGTGCCGCGGCGCGCCAATCCCTCTCTCTTCGGCATGGTGTTGTGGAGCTCGCCCCCGAGCATCTCCCTGCTCGTGGGCCAGGAGTCGACGCCCGAGTCCTTCGCCCGCGACTGGGTGGCCGTGCACGAGCTCCTCCATCTGACGCATCCCATCTTCATTCCGCGCGTCAGCTGGCTGTCGGAGGGGCTGGCCACCTACTTCACGGAGCTGGCGCGGGCCCGCTCGGGCAGACAGACGCCCGAGCGCGCATGGCAGGAGCTCCTGGATGGCTTCAACCGGGGGCGCCAGGCCGTGGGCACCCGGACGATGCGGGACGTCATCGACCGGGGGGACTCCTACATGGGCACCTACTGGACGGGGGCGCTCTTCGCCCTACATCTCGACGTGGAGTTGCGGCGCACCACCGGCAACCGCCACGGGCTCGAGGACGTGCTCGAGCGGCTCGCGGCCGCGGGTTCCACCGCCAGTCTGGAGGACTTCACCCGAGCGGTGGATGCCGTTGCGGGCCGCCCCCTCTTCCAGGCGTTGCTGTCACGTCATATGTCCGCACCGTCTTTTTCCGAACAGGATGCTCTGTTACAAGCCCTGGGTGTGGAATCCGGACCGCTCGGCCTCCAGCTCGGCTCGGCGCGTGACAGCCAGGTGCGAGAGGCCCTGGTGGCCAGGCGCTCCAAGCCAACCAGGTAGCCGCTGCGCCCGGAGGAAAGGGAGCCCGTAACCCGACGAGCCCGGAACACGTATGTCAGACCGCGCACGCACAGTCCCGGGCGATGGGACTCCCCGCCACGTGCAGTTCCCATCTCCCACCCAGGAAGTACGAAAGGAAGTCCCATGAACGTCAAGGCCATGGCCGCCATCGTCGGAACCCTCTCCCTCGGGACCCTCGCCACGGGCTGTGCGACCGGGAAGCCCGTGAAGTCCTCCGTCTCCTCGGATAGGGGCAGTCAGTACGCGTGCAAGGTCGACGTCTCGGCCGCCCGGCAGGTGAACTCCACCGCCGCCACCGCCACCGCCGAGAAGGCCAGCGAGCACTCGTGCGGTAACTCCAGCTGCGGCGGCGCCGCCGCGCCGCAGTAGGCATCGAAGCTCCCGGGACTCCCGGGGGCTCTTCTTCCGGGCGGCAGGGGGATTCCTCTCGCCGCCCGCGTCTTTTTCACGGGGAATCATCGGCATGCCAGCGAGCTACGCGCGCAGACATGGATTGAAGCCGCTCGGAGCGGGCATCGGGCTGCGGCGCGAGTTCTACGCGCGGCTCCCGGAGACCTCCCGCGCGCTGGACTGGGTGGAGATCATCCCCGAGAACTTCCTCACGCTCGGCGGCCGTCCCCAGCGCGCGCTGGACGCGTGCGTGGAGCGCTGGCCGACGCTGCCGCACGGCGTGGCGCTGAACATCGGCGGGGCCGAGCCGCTGGACGAGGACTACCTGTCGCGGCTGAAGGCGCTGGTGGAGCGGGTGGACGCGCCCTTCTTCTCGGATCACCTCTGCTACACGCGGCTGGGAGGGGCGTACCTCTACGACTTGCTGCCGCTGCCCTTCTCGGAGGAGGCGGTGGAGCACGTGGTGCCGCGGGTGCGCGAGGTGAAGGCGCGGGTGGGCCGGCCCTTCCTGCTGGAGAACCCGAGCTACTACGCGCGCATGCCAGGGGGGACGCTGAGCGAGGCGGCCTTCCTGCGGCACGTGGCCGAGGAGGCCGACTGCGGCCTCTTGCTGGACGTGAACAACGTCTACGTGAACGCCCAGAACCACGGGTATGACCCGAGGGCCTTCGTGGACGCGCTGCCGCTGGAGCGGGTGGTGCAGCTCCACCTGGCGGGGCACGAGCGGCTGCCGGACGTCATCATCGACACGCATGGGGCGGCCGTCTGCGACGACGTGTGGACGCTGTACCGCTACGTGCTGGAGCGCACGGGGCCGGTGTCGACGCTGATCGAGTGGGATCAGGACATTCCCTCGCTGGACGCGGTGCTGGACGAGGCGGACCGGGCGCGCGCGGTGCTGGCGGAGGTGGAGGGACGATGAAACCCGGGCTGCGCGGCTTCTTCGATTCGATGGCGGAGTACTTCGCGGACCCGGGCCCGGAAGGGGTGGAGCGGCTGTACGGGGCGCACCCCGGCTGGGACGCGCCGCGCTCGCGGGTGGAGCTCTACGGCCGGCTGGTGCGGCACCATGTGAGGTCCACGCTGGAGAAGCTCTACCCGCTGACGCGCGCGAGTGTGGGCGAGGAGCGGTGGGAGGAACTGGTGCGGGCGTACGAGGCACGCCGGCCCGCGCGCCCCTTCGAGATGAACCGGATGGGCGAGGGCTTCCCCGCCTTCCTCGCGGACGAGGTGGAGCGGCGCGGGTTGCCAGCCTTCCTGCCCGCGCTGGCGCGCTTCGAGTGGACGGACTTCGCGGTGTACGCGTCGCTGGAGCCGGTGCCGGAGAAGGTGGAGCGGCTGACGGTGAACCCGACGCTGGCGGTGCTGGAGCACCCCTTCCAGCTCTGTGCCTACGTGAGGGACAGGGGCCAGGGGCAGCCGGCGCCGGAGCCGGAGATGGCGCTGCTGTGGCGGCACCCGGAGCAGCTGGTGACGATGTTCGCGGCCGCCAGTGACCGCTCGCTGCTCGCGGTGAAGATGGCGCTGGAGGGGCTCACGCCGTCCCAGGTGGCGGAGGCGACGGGCGTGGCCGAGGCCGACATCCAGGCCGCCGTGGACGCGTGCGTGGCGGACGGCCTCGTCCTGTCTCCGTGAGCGAGGAGGCGGCTCCGGTCATCCACCGGAGCCGCCGGACCGCTCGGGCCTACTGGATGGGCACCTTGCACACGGTGCCGTTCGCCGAGTTGGCGCACCTCAGGCCATCGCAGCACGCGGCGTTGGGTCCGCACTGCTGACCGAGGCCGGAGCACGGCGGACGGCAGGTGCAGTTCTCGCCGGTGCACTCGGCGCCGCCGTCATCCAGGCACCGCATGCCATCGCAGCAGGGCGCGACCTGCGAGCACTTCTCGAAGGCCGTCCCGCACAGGGCCGGGGGCGGCTTGCACACGCAGGCGCCGCTCTTGTCGCACGGGATGGGCGGGTCCTTGGTGGGATTGACGCAGTTGAGGCCGTTGCAGCACGAGCCGGCCCCGGTGCAGCTCTCACCCACCGTGGAGCACCCGTTGACCACGAAGTACTCGGCCCACTGGGCGATGTGGTTGGAGGTGCCGAGGGTCTGGAAGGGCAGGGCGAAGGCCGTGTAGGACGGATCCTCTCCCTTCTCCATCTTGCCCCCCTCCACCGCCGCCATCCACAGCAGCGTGCCGCTATCGGGGTACTCGGAGCCTCCCTTCGGCGGCTTGCGCAGGCCGTACATGCGGCTGGAGGAGAACGTCGTCCACATCAGCTGGCTGCTCTCGCTCGCGCTGCCCCTCGTCACGAAGGGGCTCCACTTCGGGTAGCTGTTGGTCAGGTTCGTGTTGCCGTTGTCCATGGGGCCCGGCGCGTTGATGCGCGCCAGCTCCACCGGGGTCGCGTTGGCCTGCAGCTTCACCGCCCACATCTTCGCGGACGGATCGGTGTCCGCGTTGCAGTACGTCTCCTTCTCGGAGCCGGCGGTGGGGCAGGTGGACTCGTTGTACACGAGGAAGGCGTTGTTGGGCGCGATGGCCGGGTAGTAGCGGTTCTTCCCACTCACCGCGGGCACGAGGGTGAAGGGCGCGCTCCAGGAGCCATTGGCCTGCTGCGTCACCGCCTTGATGCTGCCCTTGCCCATGCGCTGGTTCGTCTCGCGGATGCCCACGGACGTGTAGGCGATCGTCTTGCCGTCCGCGCTCCAGTCGGGGTGGTTGGCGGGATTGGTCTGGGTGCCGGTGTTGGGGATGAAGCCGGTGCGCTTGCCCGTGTTGCCGTCGAAGAGGAGCAGGTTGTGGTTGTTGGCGCCAGTGTCGGTGTAGACGCCGACGAACTTGCTGCCGTCCGGGTTCCACGACTCGAAGATGCTCTTGTCGTCGTCGGTGGTCGTGACGAGGGTCGTCGTGCTGGTGGGGGTGAAGTTCGTCAGATCCACGAGAGCCAGGCGGCCATCGTGCTGACCCTGGACCTCGGCCACCAGCTTCTTGCCGTTGCGGCTCAGCGCGTGGCAGCCCACACAGTTGACATTGGAGCTGTTGATATTCGTCTTGGTCAACACCTCGGAGACCCCCTTCTTCTCGGGATCGGCGAAGTCGTAGCGCAGGATGCCGGGGTTCTCGCCCGTGGTGTTCCAGTAGTAGAGCGCGCCCTTGAGCTCGGCGCGGGAGAACTGGATGGAGATGGGATCCGAGACGCCCACCGTGCCACCCGTGTCACCCGTGGCGCGCAGGATGACCCGGACGGGCTGGCCACCGCGGTTGCTCTGCGCGAGGAAGTTCCACACCTCCTCCGAGGGCGTGTAGATGCAGCCGCGATTGACGCCTTCGGGCAGGACGAAGCCCTTCGGCAGGTAGCAGCGCAGGTAGACGCGCACGTCGGTGACGGCGTTGCTGAAGGCCAGCTCGAACAGCGTGTTGGTGGTGGGACCGGGCAGGATGTGGAACTCCAGCTGTCCCAGGTTCGGCGGCACCATGACGCCGCTGTTGGGGTAGACGAGCCTGGGCTTGCGCGAGGCTTCCACCTGCCCGTCGAACCTCGACTCCGGCTGCGAGGGAAGGGGGGAGGTGCTGGGCGTGTTGCTGTCCGGCAGCTTCTGCGCCATCTTCACGGTGATTGGCGTGGAGACGGACATGGTACCGACCTGCGCGCGCACGTAGCTGGTGCCGCCCACCTTGGCGCTCGACTCGAAGGTGGCGCCCTTGAACGAGCCCAGCTGCGTGTTGTCGATGAAGAAGCTGGCCTGCGCCGTCACGTCCTCCGTGTGCTTGTCGGTGAAGGTGCCGGTGACGGTGTACTTCTGGGTGACGCCCGTGTTGCCCGTGACGGAGAGAGTCGCGTTGGCGGGGGTGATGGTGATCGACTTCAGGGTGCTCCCCCCGTCGTCGGGTTCGACGGGGTTGCCGTCGCCACCGTCACCACCGTCGTTACCCGTGGAGTCCCCGCCGTCCCGCCCGCCATCCGCCGTTGTATTGCCGTTGCCGTTTCCTCCAGGACCAGGGGAGGTACAGCCAGACAGCGCCAGGGTTGTCATCAGGATGCCGAGTAGCCAGTTTGTCTTCCACATGACTGGCGAGAGTAGCGCTAATCCTGACGTCCTGCTCGTGGTTCCGGACAGATTCCTCCCGGCGCATGCACTTGCATCGCAAGCTTGAAATGTCGCGATAAAGCGCGTGTATCTGTGTTGAGAATTTCCCGGATTCTCACAACGCGTTGTGAGTGATTCCTACCGCCTTGGACGGCAGACGGAGCCCATGACCGAGTCGGTGCAGGCGAAACCCTCGGGACACTCGGCGTCCGCGGTGCAGCGGAAGGTGCAGGCCTGCTCGACGCACAGGCCCTGGACGATGCCCCGGGATCTGCAGCCCTCGTCGCCCTCACAGAAAGCGCCCACCTGCCGGTAGGCGAAGCAGCTCGAGAGCTGGGCCTGTGGGGGCAGGCACTTCGCCCCCTGGCAGGTGAAGCCCTGCGGGCACGGCGCCTTTCCCTCACACCGGGTCACGCAGGCCGTGTTGCCCCTGGGAAGCGTCTCGCAATGCGTGCCGGGCATGCACTGCCAATCCCCATTGCAGGAGGAGCACAGGGCACCGGCGCCCTCGCACCGCTCGCCCCGGCAGGAGAAGCCCGGCGCGCACTGCTCATCCGAGGCGCACTCCACGCACCGGCCATCCGCGGCGCAGTGGGTGCCGCGCTCGCAGCCGGTGACGGCGCAGCCAGGGGTGGTGAAGCCGCCGTCCGGCTCGGCCAGTTGGACCTTCAGGTACCTGTACTCGCGCTCGTCCACGCAGGCGTCCGTCTTCTTCACCGGGAAGCCGGGGACGGAGATCTCGAGGCCGTAGCAGCCATCCGGCAGGGGACCCAGGTTCAGACACCCATCCTCGTCGAGCGCCAGGCCCTGGAAGGGCGTGCCCTCCACGGAGACCTGTCCGCCGGGCACGCGCTGGCGCGAGGGCGTCTTCACGCGCAGCTCCAGGAAGCTGGCCTCTCGCGGCACCACGTCCTCCAGTTGTGCCGAGCCGCCCCCGGGCACCTGCACCGGCAGGCGCACCGCCTTGTCCGCGGAGGCCACGATGAAGAGCTCCACGGGGCCCGCGGGGACGTTCTTCAGCACGAAGCTGCCGTCCTCGGCCACGCTGGCACGCAGCGCCGGGTCGCCCACCAGCGACACCATGGCCACCGACGGGTCCGCCTCCGTGAGACGGCCCCTCACGGTGCCCGTCCGGAAGGGAGTGTTGTCGAAACCCCCGCACGCGCCGACCGCGAGGGCGAGGAGCATCATCACGCTGTAGTAGACGGTCTGGCGCATCAGAAGCGGTACCCCACGCCGGCCCATCCACCGGAGAAGCCCACGGCCTGCCCCTGCCCATCCACCACCACGTACGTCAACATCAGCTGCGTCTGCGCGGCCAGCTCCAGCCGGTCGCTCAGGCGCCACACCACGCCACCCACCACGCCCGGGCTGAAGGTGAAGTACTGCTGAGCCCCGGTGAAGGCCTCTGTCTGGAAGGACCGCTGAAGCAGCAGAGCGGCCACACGCGGCCCCGCGTAGAGCGACAACCGCTCCCATCGCCACGTGTAGGGAACCGCGGCTCCCAATGACACCGAGGTATAGGTGAAGGGCACGGAGCCGCCGGGCGTCAGGTGGAGGTTGCGCCGGCCCCGGCTGCCACTCACGTCGAGGACGAGGCTCAGGTCCGGCAGCGGGCGCTCCTCCAGCCGCAGCACCAGCGCCAGCTCCGGCGCGGCCGGCAGCAGCTCGTTGCGGCTGCGCGCGTCCACGAAGGAGAACATGCCGCCCATCACCGTCAGCGAGCGGCGCGGGAAGGCCTGGGACAGCAGGCGCTCGAGCGGCAGCCGCTCGCCCTCGGTGATGTCCACCACCTCGCGGATGAGGATGTCGTCGCCCTTGGTGAGCTCCACGGTGCGGCGGCCGGGCGTCACGGCGGCGCCTCCGGGCAGCTCCGTGCGCGTCTCGCCATCCACCTTCAGCGTGAAGCCGTCCAACCGGGGGTTGTACGAGAAGAGCTCCGGGCGGCCCATCCGGTCGATCCGGCCGGAGAGCACCACCGGATCCGCGCCCACCTCGAGGATCTCCGCCGAGGGCCGCTGCCGCCCCTCGGTGAAGGCGTAGGTGCGGCGGCGCGCGTAGTCATGGGCCTCGGTGGCGGTGACGGCACCGTCGACATTGCGGTCCGCGGCCCCGTTCAGCCCGTTGATGAGGAAGTGGGTGTAGATGTCGTTTCGCAGCCCCTCGTCCTCGCGGGCCGTCTCGCCCCAGTCGCAGGCGGCGAACACCATGGAGGCGCGGCTCGACTCCTCGATGGGGCGCGCGTAGAAGCCGGACTTGATGCCGGCCAGCTCGGCCTCCAGCTCACGGGGCAGCAGCGACTTGCCGCTGCCGCTGTGACACGTGGCCAGCACCATCAGCCGGCGGCGCGAGGGCAGCTGATCGAACTCGGACTTCAGCACGTCCATGGACAGCGCCGTGCGCGGAATGTCCCGGTACGCCGCGTCCGTGGTGACCAGGTATCGCTTGAGCTCGCCCGTGCCGTCGCGGGCCAGCGTGCCGTGCGCGGAGAAGTACACCACCACCACGTCATCCGGCCGGGTGGCCTCCTGCCGCAGCTGGCGCAGCGCGGCGAGGATGGAGGTCCGGGTCGTCTCCTCGGGCCGGGTGAGGACGCGCACCCGATCGAAGTGACCGCGCCCGGGATCCCTCAGCGCCGAGGCCAGATCCTCCGCGTCCTTGGAGGAGTAGCGCAGGTTGCGCCACTGCGAGTCCTGGAACTGCGACACGCCCACCAGCAGCGCCAGGCGCCGGGGGGCATAGGCGTCGGAGAGCGCCGTCTCGTCCACCCTCACGGACACGAGCCCGCCCTTGCCGCCCTTCTCGAGCGGGCCCGGGCTCGCGCAGGCCGCGAGTACCGCCAGGAGCGTGAAGAGGAAGCGTCTCACCGTGGGCCGGGATTGTGCCCTTTATCCGCGTTGACGAGGAGATCGAACCGGTTGACGGCGAGCGCCGAGAGTGCCCCCATGTCGCCATGGGTGAGTGCCTCGCGCACCTCGTCGGGAGGGAGCGCCTGTCCCGAGGGGAAGCCCACCAACCACACGGTGAGCGGACCGGACTCGCCCTCCAGGCTGAGTCCCACGAGGCCCTGGAGACCTTCCAATTCGTGCGTGCCGGCCTGGAGGGGGAACTGGCCGAGCAGCTCGGGCTGCATGCCGTCGCGCTGTTGGAAGAGGAGGGCCTCGCCGGCCTCGGTGGCGTGGTAGCGCAGCACCAGCACCTCCTCGTCCGAGGCGGTGGCGCCCGGATCCATCCGGCGCAGCTCGCCGGACGGCTCGCGGGCCACCACGGACATCTCCAGGGCCAGACGGCCCACGCCCTTCACCCCATCCCAGGCCGCCGTCTCTTGCACATGGGGCACCTGGGCGCGGGTGAGGACGACGAGCCCCGCGAGGCCCGCGGCGAGCGCCACGCCCGCGGCCACCTTGCGCCAGACGGGGGCGGGGCCGCGCAGGCCCCGGCGGACGCGGGCGAACCCCACCTCGTCCAGTGGGGGCTCCTCCTGGCGGGCGGGCGCCAGGTGGAGCAGCAGGGCATCCACCTGCCCGTCGAGCAGTCCGGGTCCCGGTGTCTTCGCCAGGAACTCCATGCATTGCTCGCACGGGTGCGCCAGGTGCTCGCGGAAGTACGCCACCGACTCCGGCTCACCGGCCGTCAGGGTACGCAGGGCTTCGGCATCCAGGTGTCTCATCCCACTTACTCCCACCGTCCGGCGAGCACGCGCCGGAGCAGCTCCTGCTTGATTCGGGCCCGGAAGCGCTCCAGGCGCATCGTCACGGCACTCTTTCCCACGCCCAGCTTCTCGGCGATCTCCCGCGCGGACAGCTGGCCGTCCACATAGAAGAGGTACACGGTCTTCTTTTCCTCGCCCTCGGGAAGCTCGTCGATGAGCTGGCGCACCACGGCCATGTCGCGCTCGAGCTGGAGGGCCTCGGGCATGAGGGCGACGGTCTCCGGCTGGGGGTCGGGGTTCTCCTCGCCGAGCCGGCGCGTCTGGCCCTTGCGCTCCAGGCGGGTCCGGGCCCGGTTGCGGGCGATGGACAGGAGCCACGCCTCGAAGGCCGCTGGCTCCTTGAGCCGGGGGAGCGCCTTGAAGGCGCGCACGTAGGTCTCCTGGATCACGTCTTCCACCTCATCCGGGTCCAGCGGGGCAAAGCTGGAGGTCAAACGTGCCACCAGGGGGCGGGTCCGCCGGTACAACTCGCTGAAGGCAGGCGTTTCCCCCCGTGCCGCCCGCACCACCCACTCCCTCAGGTCCCTCGGGGAATTCACCTGGCTCATGGACCCTCCTGGCGCCGGAGCGGCCACACGCCCTGGGGTGGACGGTAGCCGCGCTTCCCGCTTCCCCTGGGGGGAGCGTTGGGCAGAATGGCCGCGCGGTTGTTCACTTTCGTGAGGACACAGCCATGCGCGTCATCAACTTCAACCCCGGTCCCGCTGGACTGCCCCTGCCCGCCCTGGAGCGGGCGAGGGACGAGTTGCTCGACTTCCAGGGCTCCGGCATGTCCATCATGGAGCACAGCCATCGGGGCAAGGAGTACGACGCGGTCCACACGGAGACCCTCTCCCTGCTCACCGAGCTGCTGGGCATCCCGGACACCCACCAGGTGCTCTTCCTCACGGGAGGGGCCTCGCAGCAGTTCGCGCAGGTTCCGATGAACTTCCTGCCGCCGGGAGCCAGCGCGGACTACCTCATCACCGGGGGGTGGAGCGAGAAGGCCTATGAGGAGGCGAAGCTGGTGGGGCAGGCGCGCATCGCCGCCACCACGGTGTTGCCGGACAAGCGCTACGTGCGGGTGCCTCGGTCGGACGAGGTGAAGGTGGACCCGAAGGCCGCCTACGTGCACATGACGAGTAACAACACCCTCTTCGGCACGCAGTGGCACACGTGGCCCGAGGTGGGGGACGTGCCGCTGGTGGCGGACATGAGCTCGGACTTCATGTGGAAGCCGACGGACGTGAGCCGCTTCGCGTTCATCTACGCGGGGGCGCAGAAGAACCTGGGCCCCTCGGGCGTCCTCATCGCGGTGGCCCGCAAGGACTTCATCGCCCGGGGCCGCAAGGACATCCCGAAGATCTTCCGCTACTCGACGCACGCGGAAAACAACTCGCTCTACAACACGCCGCCGACCTTGGCCATCTACCTGTGCCGCAACGTGTTGGCGTGGGTGAAGCAGGTGGGAGGCCTGGCGCAGTTGGAGAAGTGGAACCGGGAGAAGGGCGAGCTGCTCTACGGGGCGCTGGACAAGCACGCGGGCTTCTACCAGGCGCCGGTGGAGCGGGACTCGCGCTCGTACATGAACGTGGTGTTCAGGCTGCCTTCGGAGGCGCTGGACGACAAGTTCGTGGCGGAGGCGAAGAAGGCGGGGATGGTGGGGCTCAAGGGACACCGGATCACCGGAGGCATCCGCGTGTCCACGTACAACGCGGTGACGGTGGACAACGTGAAGACGCTGGTCTCGTTCATGGAGGAGTTCATCCGCAAGAACGGGTAGCGTGGAGGCCTCTACCTTCCAGGAGGGGTCATTGAAGAAGAACGCCGCGCTGTTCGCAGTCGTGATGGCCGTTGTGCTCGCGCTGCCCGCCGCCGCCAAGGAGGTGGCGGGCGTGCAGTTCCCCGAGACGGTGTCGGCCGAGGGGAAGGAGCTGAAGCTCAATGGAGTGGGCCTGCGCAAGAAGGTGGTCTTCAAGGTCTACGCGGCGGGCCTGTACGCGGAGAAGCCGTCACAGAACGCGCAGGAGGTGATCGGGTCTGACCAGGTGAAGCGCGTGCGAATGGCGATGCTGCGCGATCTGGACAAGAAGACGATCACGGATGCCATCGTGGATGGCTTCAAGAAGAACGCGAAGGACAAGCTGCCGGCGCTGCAGCAGCGGCTGGACACCTTCTCCGGGGCGATTCCGGATCTGAAGAAGGGTGACGAGCTGTTGCTGACGTACGCGCCGGGGAAGGGAACGACCATCGAGAGCAAGGGGGGACAGAAGATCTCGGTGGAGGGCAAGGACTTCGCGGACGCGCTCTTCTCGGTGTGGCTGGGGCAGAGTCCTGTGGACGAGAGCCTCAAGGACGGGATGCTGGGCAAGGAGTAGCGAGCCCCGAGTCACAACCCAGGAGCCAAACCCCTCTCCCTTCGGGGGGAGGGTCGGGGTGAGGGTATCGAGTCCCCCGGGTTTCGCCTGTGTCGACTCCCTCTCCCTCTGGGAGAGGGCCGGGGTGAGGGTCTTCGCGGGTGACGTCCCGAGCCGCCGTGTCGCACCGTGTCAATCCCTGTCGAGAAGCGGAAGGACGAAGAGCGGCGCACATCCAGGGGTTGCAGGGAGCCGTCCGCCGAGTAGGGTGCGACCCGCTTTCTTCCCGACCTGGAGAAATACTGGATGAGAAAGGCATTGCTCGCCGCCTGCTGTCTCCTCGTGTCTGCCTGCAAGACGGCGGAGCCCGCGCCGCAGCCGCCGCAGACGACCCCGGAGCAGCCGCAGCCGGCGCCGGAGGCGAAGCCGCTTCCGCCGGGACTCGATGGAGCGGCCATCAACGACAAGGCGGATCCGTGCGAGGACTTCTACGAGTACGCGTGCGGCAACTGGGTGAAGTCCACGGAGATTCCGGCGGATCGCCCCCGCTGGTCGAGGGGCTTCGACACCATCGCGGCGCGAAACGAGGAGCTCCTCCGGGACATCCTGGAGTCCACGGCGAAGGGCAAGGCCCCCGAGGGCACGCCCTACGCGCAGAAGCTGGGTGACTTCTACGGCTCCTGCATGGACGAGGCGCAGCTCGAGGCGTCGCTGCCGGCGCTCAAGGCGCAGCTGGCGAAGCTGACGGCGGTGAAGAACGCGAAGGACCTGGCGCAGGTGGTGGGCACGATGCACGCGCAGAGCGTGTTCCCGCTCTTCCGCTTTGGCTCCAGCACGGACCTCAAGGACGCCACCCAGGTGATTGGAGAGGTGGATCAGGGAGGACTGGGGCTGCCGGACCGCGACTACTACGTGAAGGAGGACGAGAAGTCGAAGGCGCTGCGTGCCGCCTACGTCGAGCACATGAAGAACATCTTCGTGCTGCTGGGCGAGACGCCCGAGCAGGCGGCGAAGAGCGCGGCGTCGGTGATGGAGACGGAGACGGCGCTGGCGAAGGGCTCGCTGACGCGGGTGGAGCGGAGGGATCCGCACAAGCTGTACCACCGGTTGGAGCGCAAGGGCCTGAAGCAGACGGCGCCGGGCTTCCAGTGGGACGTGTACTTCACGGCCGCGGGGGCCAGGGACGTGCAGCCGATCAACGTCAGCCACCCGCCGTTCTTCCAGGAGGTGGACCGGCTGGCGAAGACGCTGAAGCCAGAGGCGTGGAGGACCTACCTGACCTGGCACTACGTGTCGGGGGTCACCCCGGCGCTGCCCAAGAGCTTCCAGGACGAGCGCTTCCGCTTCACGGCGGAGAACCTGACGGGCGCGAAGGAGGACGTGCCGCGCTGGAAGAAGTGCGTGCGCTTCACGAACGGGGCGCTGGGCGAGGCGCTGGCCGTGCCCTTCATCACGAAGACGTTCGGCGAGGACGGCAAGAAGACCACGCTGCAGATGGTGGAGGAGATCGAGAAGGCCTTCGAGCGCAACCTGGACACGCTGGCGTGGATGGACGCGGCCACGCGGGAGCAGGCGCTGGTGAAGGTGCGGAAGATCGTCAACAAGATCGGCTACCCGGACAAGTGGCGCAACTACGACGACATGAAGGTGGAGCGCGGTTCGTTCCTGGGCTCGCTGCTGAACGCGTCGGCGTTCGAGCAGGCGCGGCAGCTGGCGAAGATTGGCAAGCCGGTGGACAAGACCGAGTGGTTCATGTCGCCGCCGACGGTGAACGCCTACTACAACCCGCCCTTCAACGAGATCGTCTTCCCGGCGGGAATCCTCCAGCCTCCGTTCTTCAACCGCGAGGCTTCGGCGGCGGTGAACTTCGGCGCCATGGGGATGGTGGTGGGGCATGAAATTACCCACGGCTTCGACGACGAGGGCCGCCAGTTCGACGCGCAGGGGAACCTGCGGGACTGGTGGACGCCGGCCTCGGACAAGGCCTTCCGTGAGCGAGTGGCGTGCGTGAAGAACCAGTACGACGGCTACACGGCGATAGACGACGTGAAGCTGAACGGGGCGCTGACGCTCGGCGAGAACGTGGCGGACCTGGGAGGCCTGAAGCTGGCGCACGCGGCGATGGAGGCGTGGCTGGCGAGGGATGCGGAGGCGGCGAAGAAGGCGGAGGGCTACCGCTACACGCCGAGCCAGCAGTTCTTCCTCGGCTACGCGCAGTCGTGGTGCTCGAAGTACCGGGACGCCTTCGCACGGCAGATGGCGGTGGTGGATTCGCACTCGCCGCCGTACTGGCGCGTGAACGGGCCGGTGGTGAACCTGCCGTCGTTCCAGAAGGCCTTCCAGTGCAAGGAGGGCGCGAAGATGGTGAGCCCGGCCGCGCAGCGCTGCGAGGTCTGGTAGCCGGAGGCACCGGGTTGCATCGCTGAAAAGGAAAGGGCGGGATGGCTCGTGCAGTGCCATCCCGCCTCTTCTTCGGGGCCGAACCCGGCCATTCAACGTCTAGACGTCGAGACTAGTAGTTGTAGCGGTAGACGTAGATGTTCGACACCGAGCCGTCGGACTCGTGCCAGGCGACGATCGGCTGGCCGTTCTTGTCGAGTGACAGCGTGGGCCGGAATCCGGCCGTGGAAGCACCCGTTGCCGCACTCAGCCGCGAACCCAGCTGCTGCCAGGAGCTTCCGTTCCAGCGGCTCACCCAGATGGACGTCTCCGGCGCGGCATAGCCGCTCCAGGCGACGATGGGCAGCCCATCATGATCCACGACCACCGAGGGGTGGGTGTTCGACGTGGTGTTGCCGTTGATCGTGCTTCCCAGCATCTGCCACGACTGCCCATTCCAGAGCGCGGCGTAGACGGTGCTGTTGGGTGAGCTGGACTCCTCCCAGGCAATGATGGGGAGCCCGTTCCCATTCAGTGCAAGGGAGGGGGAATTGGAGCTTCCCTTGGACGGGCTGATCAGCGGATCTCCCAGCTTGCTCCAGTTGCCGTAGATGTCCCTCTTGCTCGCATAGATGGCCCAGTGCGTGTCCGTTCCCGTCTCCCAGTGAGCGGGGTACGCCATGAACCAGTTGCCCGTGGCATCGATTGCCAGATCGGAGTTCACGGGGAAGCTACCGTCCTCGGGCGCGGTGAGCGTCTCCCAGTCATTCGACGCCAGACGGAACACTTCCAGATCGTAGGTGCCGTAGGAGGCCAGGAAGGGCGTGACGACGAGGTTGCCTGCCTTGTCGAACGCGATACCTCCAGGATTGCGACTCCCCTGATCTGCTCTGATGGCGGGGAGGAAGGGGGGAAGGCTTGCCCAGGTGGTACCCGTCCACCTGCTCCCATAAAGCTCCCGGTCACCCTTGTTGGTGCTGACCTCGTTCCACACGACCGTGGGGCGGTTCGCGGTATCGAGGACGAGGTCGGGTTCAATGGTATCGAAGCTGGCGCCAGGAACGGCATTCAGGGCGGGACCCAGATCGGTCCAGCTCGTTCCCGTCCAGCGCCGGACGTAGATGTTCTTGGCGGTGCCGTCGGACTCGGACCAGGCGATGACGGGGTTGCCGTCCGTGGCCACCTTCATGGACACGTTCTCCGCGGGGGTGGGTCCGTTCACCGCGCTGATGGCGCCACCCATCGGCAGCCAGGCGGGAACCGTGAACGTCCACGGAGTCGAGGCGGTCAGGGCATTGCCGGCCAGGTCCGTCAAGGGCGCCGTGCTCGAGCCCAGGTTGATGGTGACGGTGGCCGGCAGCGTCAGCGGCGCGCTCGGGGTGAGGGTCAGCGTCCTACCATCCGCCGACAGGGAAAGGGTCTTGGCGACATTCGACGCACCCGCCGTGCCCAGGACCACGGAGGCATCGGTCACGGTGGACGCCTTCAACGGTTCATCGAAGGTCACCTGGATGGTGTCTCGCACGGCGACGGCGGTGGCGCCGGGAGCCGGGCTCTGCGTCTTCACCTTGGGCGCCGTGTGGTCGACCTTGATGGTGCGGGCGGAGCTGGTGAAGGTGGCGCCCCCGCGCGTGGCGCGAGCGGTGAGCTGATACTCCCCCTCCGTCTCCTGGCTGGTGTCCCAGGTGTACTGGTAGGAGGGCGCGGACAGGCGCGTCAGGAAGACCGTGTCCTTGTACAGGTCGACGGACTCGGCCGTGCCTCCCTCCACCACGACCTGGAACTGGACGGAGTCCTTCACGTGGACACTGGACTGGCTGGGGCTCGCCCACTGAACCAGGAGGTCACCCTGGCCCGCCACCGAGAGGGACACGGAAACATCCTGGGAGAGGGTTCCCGCCGTGCCGCGCAGGGTGAGCGTCTTGGGGCCGGGCTCCGCGTTGGCACTGACGGAGATGGTCAGGGTGGCGGAGGTGGTGCCAGAGGCGATCGTGACGGAGGGGGCGCTGATGCCCGCCGGAGGATTGAACAGGCTGACCGTGACGTTGTCGGTGAATCCGCCGGTACGGGTGAGGGTGACCTGGATGTTCTTGCTTCCTCCCTGGAAGACGCTGGCCTGGGTCGGGTCGGCGGAGAGGGAGAAGTTGCCTACGGGCTGGTTGGGCGTGCCCTGGTCGGGGGGATCGACATCGGGCACATTGATGCAGGCGGAACCGCTCAGGATGCAGAGGGGAATCAGGGTCTTGAAGAATCGGTGCATGGGGCTCTCACAATGCACAGCGTGTTGCGACAGTGCGTGCAGGCAGCCCGAAAGCACGTGTCGTGCCAAGCGTGCGATTTCGAACCTTCCGAGGCGCCAGGGCTCCAGGACCCCGCGGTTCCTTCCGGATGAGCGTCCCGCGTTTTGGACGGCCGTACACGCGGTGAGACGGTTTTCTCAAAAGAAGCTGAGCTGAGTGCCCGGCTTCATGGGCCGGCGGAAGGGGCTCTCCTTCTCCTCTTCCTCCGTGCTCCACGAGGTGTTCAGCCCCAGGCGGCGCGCGGTGGTGTGGAAGAGCTTGTGGAGGGTGTCCGCGTAGAGGCCCTCACCGCGCATGCGGACGCGGAAGCGCGCATCGTTGAGCTCGCCCCCACGCGTCTCGCGGATGCGGTGCAGCACGCGCTCGGCTCGCAGTGGGAGCTTCTCACGCAGGCGCTCCTCGAAGACGGCCCGCACCGGACCCGGCAGCCGCAGCAGCGTGTAGAAGGCCCTCGTGGCCCCGGCCTCGCGCGCCGCGGTGAGGACTCGCACCATGTCCTCGTCGTTCAACCCGGGAATGACGGGCGCCACCGCCACTCCCACGGTGATGCCCGCCGCCGCCAGCCGCTCGACGGTCTGCAGGCGCCTCCGGGGCGTGGCCACGTACGGCTCCATCGCCCGGGCCACCTGCTCGTCGTGGAAGGGCAGGGTGATGTACACCGACAACCGCGCCTCCTGCGCGAGCGTCGTCAGCACATCCAGGTCCCGCTCGATGAGCGGCCCCTTGGTGATGATGCCCACCGGGTTGCGGTACTCGGCGCACACCTCCAGGCATGCGCGGGTGAGCCGCAGCGAGGCCTCGAGTGGCTGGTAGCAGTCCGTGACGCCGCTGAAGGCGACCGACTCCCCCTTCCAGCTCTTGCGCTCGAAGGCCGCGCGCAGCAGCTCCGCCGCCTTGGGCTTCACCACCAGCTTCGTCTCGAAGTCCGTGCCCGCGCCGAAGCCGAGGTACTCGTGGTAGGGCCGCGCGTAGCAGTACGCGCACGCATGGAGGCAGCCCCGGTAGGGATTGACGCTCCAGGTGAAGCCGACGTCCGGGCTGTCGTTGCGCCCCAGCACCTCGCGGCTGTGGTCCTCCAGCACCTCCAGCTTCGCGGGAGGAATCTCCTCCAGGTACTCCACCGCGGTGGTGTCCCAGGGGTTGGGTGGGTTGGAGACGGGACGGGGTTTCACACTCCCAGGGTGAATCTGAAAGGACGTTCAGTCAAGGCTCCGTTGGCCGCCTGTCCCCGGACCTGGACGGTCAGGAGAGCGAGCGGCCGAGCCCGCCTGCCTGCCTCGTCCTCCCGGGGTGCCTACCGTCGCCCCATGCGCTCCTGGCTCGTCCTTCTGTGCTGCCTGCTTCTCGGGGCTCCCGTGCTCGCGGCGGGAGAGCTCCCTCCCTTCGAGTCCGCGGTCCGGGCCCGGGCGGAGAAGGAATCAAGGGAGGTATCCCAGGCCCTGTTGCGCTTCTACGAGACCCGGGGCTTCCAGCCCGCGTGGTTCTCCTATGACGGCGCGGTGCGGCCCCAGGTGGACCAGTTCCTCGCGGCGCTTCGAGAGGCGGAGTCGGAGGGCCTGTGGCCGGAGCGCTACCACCGCTCGGCGCTCGAGGACTCCCTGCGACGGCTGTCGCTCGAGGGCGAGCCGGAGGACGCGTGGATGTCGGTGGAGTTGCGGCTCACGTCGAGCTTCCTCACCTACGCCTCGCATCTCCTCTCCGGGCAGGTGGCCTCGCAGCGCATCCCGTGGCGGACGAAGCCACCGGGAGCGGTGGTCCTGGCGGCGGTGATGGAAGGAGCGCTCGCCAGTGGCGATCTGCGCACGACGCTGCGGAGCTTCTCCCCGACGCACGAGGGCTTCGTGCGACTCCGGGAGGCGCTCGCCCGCTACCGCGCCATCGCCGCGGCTGGAGGCTGGCCGCTGGTGCCGGAGGGCGGGCCGCTCGAGCGGGGGATGAGGGATCCTCGCGTGGCGGTGTTGCGCGAGCGGCTGCGCGTCACGGGAGATCTGCCCGCCGCCCCGGAGGAGCGGTTGCTCTACCCGGGTGCTCCCAGTGTGAGCTCCATGGTGCTGGTGGGGGATCTCGTCCGCGCGGCGATGGAGGTGGCACCGGAGTCTCCGAGGGAGCCTGTACCGGAGGACCTCTACGACGCGAAGCTGGAGGAGGCGGTGAAGCGTTTCCAGCGGAGGCAGGGGTTGGAGGTGGACGGGAAGGTGGGCGCGGGGACGCTGGAGGCGCTGCGGGTGCCGGTGGAGGAGCGCATCGCGCAGCTGCTGGTCAACCTGGAGCGCTGGCGCCAGGCTCCGAGGGAGCTCGAGCCCCGGTACGTGATGGTGAACCTGCCGGCCTTCGAGTTGGAGGCGGTGGAGCGGGGGCGCACGGTGCTGCGGATGCCGGTCATCA
The DNA here is from genome assembly GCF_024623785.1 of Archangium lipolyticum. Classification (NCBI taxonomy): domain Bacteria; kingdom Pseudomonadati; phylum Myxococcota; class Myxococcia; order Myxococcales; family Archangiaceae; genus Archangium; species Archangium lipolyticum. The sequence continues at coordinate 101,236 of NZ_JANKBZ010000018.1, read as the reverse complement.
TCGGAGAGCCGGACTGGAGCACGCCCGTCCTCGCGGACGAGGTGGAGTACCTGGTGCTCCACCCGGAGTGGAACGTGCCGGGGAAGATCACCCAGGAGGAGGTGCTGCCGAAGCTGCGGGAGGACGCGGGCGCGGCCGAGGCGCTCGGGCTGACGGTGATCGACAAGGCCACGGGGCAGGCGGTGGACGCGAGGACGGTGGATTGGAACGCCCTGGGGGAGGGCCCGCTGTCCTACCGCTTCGCGCAAGCCCCCGGGGAGTCCAACCCGCTGGGCCAGGTGAAGTTCATCTTCCCCAACCCGTACTCCATCTACCTGCACGACACGCCCAACCCGGCGCTCTTCACGAAGGCGAACCGGGCCTTCAGCCACGGCTGCGTCCGGGTGTCCGAGCCGGCGAAGCTCGCGGACTTCATGCTGCGGGGCCACGAGGGCTGGACGGAGGCGTCCCTGGCGGCGGAGATGGAGAAGGCCGGAACGCCCCGGCGGGTGCAGCTGCCCGCGCCGGTGCCGGTGTACCTGCTCTACTGGACGGCCTTCGTGGACGCGGAGGGCCGGGTGGCGTTCCGGCGGGACCTCTACGCGCGCGACCCGGAGGTGAGGCGGGCGCTGGCGGTGAATCCAGTGCCCACCACGCGGGGTTAGCGCTTGCTCCAGCGGGCCGCGGTGCCGCGTACGTCGATGTGGACGAAGGGCCCGTGGACGCGGTTGGCGCGGTAGACGCCGTAGCCGCCGATGAGCTCGGGTACGCGCTGCTCCACCTTGTCCACGGCGCGGGCGAGCACCTCGGCGTCCTTCACGTCGACGCGCCCGTTGCCATCGAGGTCATCCATCTGCCCATCACCGTCGTCATCGAGCCAGACGTCGGCCGCGTCGCCGTAGGTGTGGCGGCTGAACTTCGCGCGGCCCTTCTCCCCGGGCCCGTTGTACTGGGGCGTGCGGAAGCCGCTCATCACGTGCAGTCCCCTGGCCGGGTAGCCCTGGGTGCGCAGCTCCTGGAGCACCAGCTCCAGCTTGTCCACCAGCCGCAGGTCGAGCACGAGGTACTTGGGCCAGACGTGGACCTGGTCCTTGGTGAGGAAGTTCCGCAGGCGGAAGTGCTCGGAGACGGCGAAGTCCTGGTTCTGGGGCGTCACCTCGATGAGGAGCTCGGGCGGGGCGTAGCTGCCGGAGCGTCCGGCGGCTCGGGCCGGCCAGCGGCCGATGTGGTAGCCGTTGAGGCGCGGGGTGGAGCCGTCGAAGTGGACGGGGGTGATGACGGCGTGCGAGCCGCCGAGCGTCCAGACTCCCGGCCGCTCTGGAGCCTTCAGTCCCTCCGCGGTCGGGGACGCGGGAGTCTGGGTTCCGGAGCCCACCGCGAGCCACCGCGCTTCCTTCAGATTCTCGGGGACGGAGAGGTGGGGCTGGAGGGATTCACCCGGGGGCACGACGACTGCGCGCAGGGCTCCGCTGTGGCCGCGGGAGAGCAGCTCCGCCTGGGTGGGGACTTGTTGAGAGGGACCCTGTACCGCTCCGGGTTTCGGGACGGACGCCATGGCGTACTGGGCCAGGAAGAGCAGGGTGGCGATGAGGATGAGGACGGCCGAACGGCCGAGGGGCAGGCGGGTACGAAAGGAATTCACGCGAGTTCTGCACAACTGGCCGCGAGAAGAAATTCCCCCTGCCGCCCGTTCGGCCTCGCGAGCTGGGGTCGACGCTGGAATGGACCTGGGAAACGACACGGCCGGTCGCTCCTTCCCAGGTGGAGGAGTGATCGGCCGTGTGTGACGGGGGAGTCCCCCGGATGAGAGCTATCTGCCTGTCGTCTCAGCGGATGACGGGGACGACCTCCGTCGTCCACTGGGCGATGTGGTTGGACGTGGAGATGTCCTGGATGGGCAGCACGAGGGCGGGGTAGCTGGGATCCTGCCCGAGCGCGACCTTGTCCGGGTCGACGGCGGCGAGCCACAGCAGGGTGCCGTTGGGGTTCTCATCCCCACCGGGTAGCGGATTGCGCAGCCCGAACCTGCGGCTGGAGGAGAAGGTGAACCACTGCAGCCGGGTGCCCGGCTCGCGGGTGCGCTGGTAGAGGAAGGGCGCCCACTTGGGGAACGAGTTGGTGAGGTTCGTCCCGGGGTCGCGCTTGCCCGGAGCGTTGGCACGGGCGAGTTCGATGGGCGTGGCACTGGCCTCGGCCTTCACGGCGAACAGCCGGGCCGAGGGGTCGCTGTCGGCGTTGCAGTCCCTCACGTAGTTGCCGCTCGGGCAGGTGGACTCGTTGAAGAGCACGAACGCGTTGTCCGGCGAGATGGCCGGGTAGTAGCGGTTCCTGCCGTCCACGGCGGGCGCGAGCGTCACCGGCGCGCTCCAGCCGGTGTCGGTGCGGCTGACCAGCTGGATGGCGCCCTTGCCGAAGCGCTGGTTGGTGCCCTTCACGCCCACGCTCACGAAGGCGATCTTCTGCCCGTCCATGGACCAGTCGGGGTGGTTGGCGGGGCTGCTGCTGGTGCCGGTGCCGGTGAGGCTCTGCACCTTCTTGCCGGTCTCGCCGTTGAAGAGCATCAGGTTGAAGTCGGTGGCGCCCGAGTCCCCATAGACGCCCACGTACTGCGAGCCATCCGGGTTCCAGGACTCGAAGATGCTCTTGTCGGGCGAGGCGCTGCCCTGGTCGAAGGGCGCGAGGAGCGACTTGGTGCCCACGTCCATCAGCACGAGGCGCCCGTCATTCTGGCCGCTCGTCTCGGCGACGAGCTTCTTGCCGTCGCGCGACAGCGCGTGGCAGCCGAGGCACTTGCCCCCCGCTGCCTCCGGACCGATGAACTTCTCGCCCGTGGTCCCCGAGGCGCTGGTGAAGTCGAAGCGCATGATCGCGGAGCCGTTGGAGGTGGTCCAATAGTAGAGGCCGCCGGTGAGGTCATCCTGCGAGAAGGACAGGGCGAGCGACGCGGACGCGCCCACCTGGGAGCCCGAGTCGTCGGTGCCGCGCAGGGAGACGGTGACGGGCTCGCCGCCGCGGTTGGTCTGGGACAGCCACAGCCAGGTGGTGTCATCCGGCCGGTAGATGCATCCGCCGTTGAGGGGCTGGGTGCAGCGCAGGTAGACCTTGAGGTCGGTGAGGGAGTTCTGGAACGCCAGCTCGAAGAGGGTGTTGGAGGTACCGGGCAGGAAGTGGATCTCCACGCCGCGCATGTTGGGGGGCAGGAGCACGCCGTCATTGGGGTAGACGAGGTCGGGCTTGCGCGTGTCGCTGGCGGGGCCGGAGAAGAGGTCCGCCGCGTTGTCGGGCACGGAGGTGGAGGCCGGATCCTTCACGCCGCCGCGGATCTTCACGGCCACCTGCGTCGAGCCGCGCACGGGGCCCGCGAGGGCCGAGACCGTCGTCACGCCGCCCTGGTTCTTGTAGGTGGTGAAGGTGTTGCCCGAGAAGCCGCCGATGAAGTTGTTGTCCACCGTGAAGCGGACGCGCGGGGTGATGTCGACCTTCGTGCCATCCTCGAAGGTGCCGATGGCGCGGTAGGTGGCGGTGGCGGACGTCTGTCCGGCCTCGATGAGCAGCAGCTGATCCGCGGGCTCGACGGTGATGGCCGTCAGCCCGACGATGGCCGCTGTGCCGGGGGTTCCACCATCGTTCGACGGGTCGCCCGAACCATTGCCTCCGCCGCCACTGCATCCAGTGGACGCCAGGAGGAGCATCGCGAGAGTCGTGGGGAGAAGAAGGGGAATGCGCATGAAGCGCATTGTGGCCCAAAAAACAGCGAAGCCGGCAATTCCTCGGTGGACCGAGGAACTGCCGGCCTGGTGAGCGGCGGACGGGATTCGAACCCGCGACCCCGAGCTTGGGAAGCTCGTGCTCTACCAACTGAGCTACCACCGCGTTGGAAGCAGGCCCAAAGTAGGGAGCCGGACGCGGCTTGTCAACGAGAAGTGACCAGGGCGGCTATTCGCCCTCCTCGACGGTGAGCTGGTAGGCATCCTGGAAGTTGGCCTCGCGGTTGCGGGCGTCGCGGACCTCCAGGAAGTAGACACCGGGCTCGGCGCTGTAGCGGATGACCTCGGGCTGGTCTCCCTTGGCGCGATCCGACGTCTGCACGAGTGTCGGCTTGCCGTCCTCTCCCTGGCGGTACAGGTACAGGCCCACGTCCACCTTGAGGATGCCCAGCAGCGTGGCCTTCAGCGCGGTGCGCACGGGCCGGTCCGACAGGTCGAGCCGGTAGTAGTCCACGTCCTTGAGCGGGTAGACGGTGCCGCGCACGGGCTTGCCCGCGGTGAGCTCCATGGCGCGCTCCGTCGTGTTGTTGGGCTCACGCTCCTCGCTGCCGTTGTCGGGAACGGTGGTGATGCTGAGGCGGTAGGGCTGGTCCGCGTTCTCGTAGTCGCGCACCCACTTGCCGTCCACCTTGCGCGCGGCGCCCTGCACCCGGAAGTAGCAGGTGCCGCCGCAGGCCACGTTGTTGAGGCGCTCGGGCTCCTTGATGGCTCCCTCGTTGACGCGCTGGACCACCGTCTCCTTCTGGCCCTCGCCCTCGGGTGGCTCCACCACGGACAGCTCCAGGTCCATGAGGTCCACGCCCGACAGCTCCACCTTGGCCAGCACCGGCTCGCTCGTCCTCAGGACGAAGTTGTCCACGTCCCCCTTGGGAGAGAGGAAGCCCTCCTTGTAGCCGGACATCGGCAGGGGCGTGGCCTTGTACAGCTCCTCGTTGGGCTCGAGCTCCGCGTTGGCCCCGGCCTCCTCCAGGGACACCTTCAGCGTGTAGGCCTTCTCCGAGCTGAAGCCGCGCTTCGCGTCCTTGCCCGTCCCCGACCAGCCGCTCTTCACCACCACGTACACCACGCGATCGCTCGCCCGCACGCCCACGTTGCGCAGCGCGAAGCCCTCGCCCTCCTTGCCCTTGGTGGTGAACAGGGGCGCCTCCGCCGCCGAGAGCACCGACAGCTCCGACCGGACGCCCTCGACGCCCGTGAGCTCGAGCCTCAGCGCCACCGCGGCGGGCTCCTCGGGCGGAGGAGCCGGCTGGCCCGGGACGGGCACGGGCACTTGAATCTGCGGGAAGCCCCCGGGCTGTGCCTGGGGGCCGGTACCGCTCGCGGTGCCCTCCCCGGTGGTGGGGGGAGCCTCCTCGGAGGAGCCGGGTGCCGGAGGCGGGGTCTCGGTCCCTTCGGGCGCCTGCGCCAGGCCCGTGTCGGATGGCGGGGCGCCGGGCGCGGCACCGGTGGCTCCACCCGCGTCCTCGGTGGGGGCCGGAGCCGGGGGCGTCCCTCCGGGGGGCTCGGGCAGCTCCAACCGGTACCAGTCCTCGTCGCCCGCATGGCCGATGAAGCCCGTCACCGCCGAGTCGAGCTGCATCGGGGTGGCGTCCACCGCCCGGTCATTGGGCTCGTGCTCCACGCCCTCCTCGGCGGGGTGGTAGCGGACGTCGAGCGTGTAGGCGCCGCCGGTACCCTTGCGCGCCGAGGCCACGCGCACCCAGCGCTCGCGCTCGACATGGAGGTTGGGGAAGCGCTCCGGCTTGTCGTTGCCCGCGCTGTTGACGCTGGCGCTGCGCACCCCGGGCGCGTCGTACACCTCCAGCACCACGTCGCCGCCGGGAATGCCGGAGACGGTGACGTCCGCTACGCTCGGGCCTCCCGGGGCGAGCCGGTACCAGTCCTCGTCGGGCTTGGACGGATCCGCGCCCAGACTGGCGCTGACCGTCGCGTCCCGGCCGAGGGTGAGGGCCTGCTCGGGCCGGTCATCCGGCTCCTTCTCGTCCAGCTGCTCGGGTCCGACGACCACCGGACCGGCGTCCGGCGCCTCGCTGTCCTTTTTCGAGCAGCCGCTCGGGCAGCCGATGAGCACCAGGGCCCACGGCCACACCCACCCCAGACGTCGCATTCCGTTCCCTCTTGGCATTCGGGCGCCTACTCAATCCCCTGGCGCCCGGGTGTCAAGGTTCGCCAACAGACTCGCGGGCGGTTTCATCCCGGCGAAGGGAAGAGACCGCGGACGGAGCCGTGGCGTTCCTGGCCTGTGGGGGACGGGCCGGGAGGGGAAGCGAAGGGGGACACCCCCGGAGGGGTGTCAGATGGCGGCCGACTTCCTCTTGGCGCCGAAGTGGCGGAAGAAGTCGATGATCTCCTGCTCGGCCACCTTTGCATCGGTGGCGTCGGCGAACTCCGACTCGAGGAAGATGCCGCCACAGGACTCGCAGGTGTCGTAGTGCAGCGGGTGCTGCCTGTCCCCGCCGTCTACACGGACGAGGTCCACCTGGCACTCGGGGCACTGACCCGTGAGAGCCTCGGCGTCGACCTTGCCGCCCTGGCTCTCGAGCCCGGGAAGATTGTTGTGGAGGAGGATCCGGTTGAGATCCGCGACGTCGATCCACAATCCGCCGCACTCTCCACACTTGCGCAGCGTCTCATGCTCCCCTTCGAGCTCGGCCATCTCGACGCTGCAACCGGGGCAATTCATGGGGTGGGTCATTCTCCTGTAGGGGGGAGCCGAGCTCCCGTGGGTTCGTCCGGGAACGGCTTGGTCCCCGGACGTTCAGAGAATGATAGGTCGCATGAATTTTAGGATGCAACCCGACTGCGCAGATGTGTTCACGCCAGCAACTCCGGGCACCCCCCAGTCAGGCCTTCACCCGGCGGATGTCGGCTCCCAGCTTGCGCAGCTTGTTCTCCAGGCGCTCGTACCCCCGGTCCAGGTGGTAGATGCGGGCGATCTCCGTCTTCCCCTCGGCGCGCAGGCCCGCCAGGACGAGCGAGGCGCTGGCGCGCAGGTCCGTGGCCATCACCGGCGCCCCGGACAGCCTCTTGACCCCCTTCACCACCGCCGTGTGGCCCTGGATGGTGATGTCCGCTCCCATCCGGTGCAGCTCCGGCACGTGCATGAAGCGGTTCTCGAAGATGCTCTCGGAGATGACCGAGGTGCCGCTGGCCACCGTCATGAGCCCCATCAGCTGAGCCTGCATGTCCGTGGGGAAGCCAGGGTGCTCGGTCGTCTTCACGTCCACCGAATTGACGACCTTGGGGGCCTTCACCCGCAGGCCGTGCTCCTCGGCGGTGATGGTGCAGCCCGTCTCGCGCAGCTTGAGGATGACGGACTCCAGGTGCTCGGGGACGGCGTGCTTGACGAGCACGTTACCGCCGGTGATGGCCGCTGCCACCATCAGCGTACCCGCCTCGATGCGGTCCGGGAGGATGGCGTGGTCCACCGGCTTGAGCGACTCCACCCCGTCGATGGTGATGACGGAGGTGCCCGCGCCCTCGATGCGGGCGCCCATCTTGTTGAGCACCCGGGCGAGCTCCTCCACCTCGGGCTCGCGCGCGCAGTTCTCCAGCACGGTGCGGCCCCTGGCCAGCACGGCCGCCATCATCACGTTCTCCGTCCCCGTCACGGTGATGACGTCGAAGTTGATGGTGGCGCCCTTGAGCTGCTTCGCCTTCGCCTCGACGTAGCCCTCGGTGAGGGTGATGTCCGCGCCCAGGGCCTTGAGGCCCTTGAGGTGCTGGTCGATGGGGCGGGCGCCGATGGCGCAGCCACCCGGCATGGACACGCGGGCCCGGCCGAAGCGGGCCACCAGGGGGCCGAGCACCAGCACCGAGGCTCGCATCGTCTTCACCAGGTCATACGGGGCCTCGGGGGTGATGGGACCCTCGACGGACACCTCGCACACGTCCTTCTTGCGGCCGGTGAGCCGCACGGACTGGCAGCCCATGGTGTCGAGCACCTTGAGCATGGTGACGACGTCGGCCAGGTCCGGCACGTTGCGGTAGATGCTCTTGCCGTCGGCCAGCAGCGCCGAGGCGAGGATGGGGAGCGCGGCGTTCTTGGCTCCCGATACGTTCACCTCGCCCTGCAGCGGGTTGCCACCCTTCACGATGATCTTGTCCATCTGTTCCGTCTCTTCCCGTGGCTAGGTGGCCACGGGCTGTGTCCCAAAAGCGAGGCGATCCCGCCGCTCCAGGTCCTTCTCCACCCGCGCGTCGTCGTAACCCGCGGCCTGGAGGAGGGCCTTCACGGCGTCGCCCTGCGTCTCGCCAATCTCCATTGCAAGCAGCCCGCCAGGTTTGAGGACGCGGCGGGCGCCCTGGATGACCTTGCGGATGAGCACCAGCCCGTCCGGTCCGCCATCGAGCGCCATACGGGGCTCGCGGCGCACCTCGGGGGACAGGCCGGCGATCTCCCCGGTGGCGATGTAGGGGGGATTGGAGACCACCACCTCGAAGCGGGCGTCCGGGGGCAGGGGCGCGTAGAGGTCGCCCTGCAGCACCGTGACCCGCTCCGCCACCCCGAGCGCCTGGGCGTTCTCCCGGGCCAGCGCGCACGCGTCCGGGGAGAGATCCGTGGCCAGCACGGTGGCCTGTGGCCGCTCGGCCGCGAGGCTGATGGCGAGGCAGCCGGAGCCGGTGCACACGTCCAGCGCGGTGCCGGGCGCGTCCTTGGGCAGCCGGTGCAGGGCGGCCTCCACGAGCAGCTCCGTCTCCGGCCGGGGGATGAGCACCCGCGGGTCCACCTTGAAGGGGCGGTTGTAGAACTCCCGCACGCCGGTGAGGTACTGGGTGGGCTCACCGGCCATGCGCCGCTCGATGAGGGCGCGGAAGGTGGTGAGCTCGGTCTTCTCCATCGGCCGGTCGAGGTCCACGTACAGGCGCACCCGGGTCGTCTTCAGCACGTGGGCGAGCAGCACCTCGGCGGTGAGCCGGGGTGCGTCCACGCCACGCTTCTCGAAGTGCTGGGTCGTCCAGGTGAGGACCTTGCGGATGGTCCAGGTGTCGCTCATGCGCCGTTGCCGGGGCCTCCGCCCATCTGCTGCTTGAGGGCCTCGGCCTGGTAGTGGGTGCGGCAGGCGGTGATGACGTCCTCGACCCCGCCGGACATGATGGCCGGCAGGTTGTGCACCGTGAGGCCGATGCGGTGGTCCGTCAGCCGGTCCTGCGGGAAGTTGTAGGTGCGGATCTTCTCGGAGCGGTCGCCCGTGCCCACCTGGCCCCGGCGCATGGAGTCGCGCTCGTTGCGGATGCGCTCCTGCTCGATCTCATAGAGCTTGGCGCGCAGCATGCGCTCGGCCATGGCGCGGTTCTTCGTCTGGCTCTTCTCCTGCTGGCACTTCACCACGATGCCCGAGGGCTTGTGGATGAGGCGCACCGCGGAGTCGGTGGTGTTCACGCTCTGGCCGCCCGAGCCCGTCGAGCGCATCACCTGCATCTCGATGTCGGCCGGGTTGATCTTGATGTCCACGTCCTCCGCCTCGGGCATCACCGACACGGTGATGGTGGAGGTGTGGATGCGGCCCTGAGCCTCGGTGGCCGGCACGCGCTGCACCCGGTGCACGCCCGACTCGTACTTCAGGTGGCTGTAGACGCCGTCGCCCGACAGGGTGATGGTGACGTCCTTCACGCCGCCCACGCTGCCGGGGCTCATGTCCAGGATGTCCGCCTTCCAGCCCTTGCGGTCCGCGTAGCGGAGGTACATCTGCATGACCTCCTCGGCGAACAGGCCCGCCTCGTCTCCACCCGCGCCGGCGCGGATCTCGAGGATGACGTTCTTCTCGTCATTGGGGTCCTTGGGCAGCAGGAGGATCTTCAGCTGACCCTCCAGCTCCTCGCGCTGCTCCTTGAGGCCCGGGAGGGCCTCGCGGGCGTAGGCCTTCTCGTCGGGGTCCGAGCTGCCGAGCCAGGCCTCGACCTCCTTGAGGTCGGCGAGCACCTTGCGGTAGGTCCGGAAGGTGTCCACCAGCTTCTCCAAGCCGGCGCGCTCCTTGGAGACCCGCTGTAGCTTGGTCGTGTCGGAGATGATGTCCGGGTTGGACAGGTCGGCGGTGAGGCGCTCGAACTTGCGCTCCACCTCTTCGAGTTTGTCAATCATCGGTCTGGGGTCGGGGTTGTGCCCCGTTGTCTGGCCCCTGGCAAGGCCGGACGGGGTCAAGAAATTCCGTGGACTTCCGGGCCAGGAGCGTGAAAAAAGGGCGGTTCGCTGCCGCCAGTGCGGCCCACTTCCGCTAATACGGAGTACCAGAAGATGCCTGCCCAGAAGGGAAATCGCAGCAAGAAGAAGCTGTCCAACCGCGCTTCCTCCAAGAAGGCGGCCCTCAAGCGCCGTCGCGCCCGCGAGCGCCGCAAGTAGTTCGCTGTCCGCCTCCTCCCCTGGTGAGCAGGGGAGGGGGCGAGCACCCGTTTCCCGCGCTGGACTCCTCAGGAGCGGACCCGTCGGTCAGCCCGGGGGTGGACCCGCCGAGCCCTTGGCGGGAGGCATTACTCTTCGTTGCGCCCCGAGAGAGGCGGCGCGTAGATTGCCCCGCGAATTCATGGCCCGGGAAAACGACAACATCGTAGCTTCCGACGAGCACAACTCGCGCGGCATCGAACTGGCCGACCGCGGATGGCTCGACGAGGCGATCAAGGAGTTCAAGAAGGCGATCGACCTCGATCCGGACTCCGCCCACGCCCACGACAACCTCGCCACCGTCTACGCGGAGAAGAAGCTCTACCGCGAGGCCCTGGGCGAGTACCTCACGGCGCTCAAGCTGGAGCCGGAGAGCCCCACGGCGCACTACAACCTCGCCTGCTTCCTCTCCACGCACGCGGGGGAGATGGCGGTGGCGGAGTACCGTGAGGCCATCGAGCTGGATCCGGAGTACCCGGACGCGCACCTCAACCTGGGCCTCACCTACGCGGACCAGGGCCGGGTCGAGGACGCGATGCGCGAGCTGCAGACGGCCATCGAGCTGGAGCCGCAGGATGCCTTCCCCCGGCACGAGCTCGCCGCGCTGCTGATGGACGAGGGGGACTACCGCTCGGCCATCACCCAGCTGAAGGAAGTGGTGCGCCTGGACGCGGAGAACTTCGAGGCCCACCTGGACCTGGGCATCTGCTACGCGCAGAAGGGCTTCTACGCCGAGGCCGAGCGCTCCTACGAGAAGGCCAAGGCGCTCAACGCCGAGGACCTGCTGCTCAACTACAACCTGGCCGCCCTGTACGCGCTCTGGGGCCGCCGGGCGGATGCGTTGGCATTCCTTCAGAAGGCGGTGACGGTGGATCGCCAGAAGGTGCAGGGCTGGCTGGCCACGGATACGATGTTCGACTCGCTGAAGGGCGATCCGGAGTTCGACGCGCTCTTCTAGCGTCTGAACTATGGAATGGATCTTCCTCGGACTGGCGCTCCTGCTGGTCATCGCGAACGGGTTCTTCGTGGCGACCGAGTTCGCCATCGTGAAGGTCCGTCACACCCGGCTGCAGGCCCTGGTGGACGAGGGCCGTCCGGGTGCCGGCACGGCCCTGAAGATGGTGGACAAGCTGGACGCCTACCTGTCCGCCACGCAGTTCGGAATCACGCTGGCGTCACTGGGCCTGGGCTGGCTGGGTGAGCCGGCGTTCGCGCACCTGCTGGAGCCGGTGCTGACGCGGGTGGTGCCACCGGCGGCGGGCGAGGCGCTGGCGCACTCGCTGTCGGTGGCCATCGCCTTCGCCATCATCACCTTCCTGCACATCGTGGTGGGGGAGCTGGCGCCCAAGAGCCTCGCCATCCAGCGCGCCGAGGCCACGACGCTCGCGGTGGCGATGCCGATGCGCGCCTTCTACATCCTCTTCTACCCGGCCATCTGGCTGCTCAACGGCGTGGCGGGCTGGGTGCTGAAGGCCTTCGGACTGGGCACCGCGCACGAGTCGCACGACGCGCACAGCGAGGAGGAGCTGCGCGTCATCCTGCACAGCTCGGCACAGGCGGGGGCCATCACCACGTCGCGCGCGGAGCTGCTGGAGCGCTCGCTGGAGATGGCGCAGAAGACGGCGCGCCAGGTGATGGTGCCGCGCAACCAGGTGAAGTTCCTCGACATGGAGGAGCCGCTGGACAAGTGCATCGCGGACGCTCGGGCCGCGGGCCACACGTGGCTGCCGGTGTGCCGGGGGAACATGGACGCGGTGGAGGGGGTGGTCAACGTGAAGGACCTCTTCTTCCTGCTGTCCAGGGGCGAGCTGCGCAGCCTGTCGCAGGTGCAGCGGCCGGTGCTGTACGTGCCGGAGCACGTGACGCTGGAGCAGCTGCTCAACGAATTCCGGCGGCGGCGCCGGCAGACGGCGCTGGTGGTGGATGAGCACGGCGGCACGTCGGGGCTGGTGACCATCGCGGACGTGGTGGCCGAGGTGGTGGGAGACGTAGCCGAGCTGGGCCGGCGCATGGACGAGGTGCGCTCGCTGCCGGGCGGACGCTTCGAGCTGCCGGGCACGGCGCAGCTGGACGACCTGGAGGACCGCCTGGACGTCTCGTTCGAGGTCGAGGACGAGGTCGAGGTGACGACGATCGCCGGCTACCTCATGGCGAAGTTGGGGCGCATTCCGGAGAAGGGGGACGCGCTCAAGCTGGACATGTGGCGCATCCAGGTCGAAGAGGTGGAAGGGCCGCGCGTGGTGCGGGTGACGGTGGAGCCGCAGTCGGGCCCCAAGCCCCCCGTGACAACGGCGACGCCCGAGGCTGCTTCCTGAGTCAGATTTCCTCGTCTGGCAGGAGCGTGCGCAGCAACTCGTCTTCAGGTCCGAGTGGACGCATGCCCCGCACCTGGGGCCCGTTGCCCAGCGCCTCTCGCACTCCGCTGGGCGGTTCGTCGTGCGCCTGCGCCATCATCACCTGGCCCGCCTGAATCCGCACGGCGGCGCTGACGACGGGAAGGGCAGAGCGGGGATGTCTTTCGCCGCTGCCTCCACCTGTCCTGACTTCGCAGTGACGCTTCGTGCGCGATGAGAGGAATTGGGACAACGACACGGTCCCAACTGCCCGCCACGCACGTTTTGCCGTCGTGCCCTCCGGTGTTGCAGGGCGAACACCGCGCGCAGGAAGAGGGTAAGGACGTTCGAGATGGGACATGAGTCGTGCGACCCGGGTACGACTGTCACTCCATGAATTTCCGCGTAGAAACCCAGACGCGCCATTCAGTGCTGGCGCTCAATGCTTCCTCCGGGAAGCAGAACCAGGAGCACGTCATGGCTGCAATGGGGATGCAGTGGAAGGTCGGACTGGCTGTGGTGCTCGCGGTTGTGGCCATTGCCGCTCCTGGCCCGGTCGCGGCGATGCCCCCGGACTGCTCCATCGCCGCCGCTCGCCAACAGCCCCTGGGCACCACCGTGACGGTGGTAGGGGTGGCGACGTCATTCACGGGAGCCTTCTTTCCCAATGACAATGGCTTCGCCATCCAGGAAAAGAAGGTCGGCATCTACATCCTCGACTCGCTCGACGCGAACATCGCGGTCGGCCAGGTGGTCCGTGTGACGGGCACGCTGACCAACTCCTTCGGGCAGGTGCTCAGCGTGGCACCGACGTCCATCGAGGTGCTGGGGGAGGCCCACGAGCCCTGGCCCTACCCCGTGAAGACCAGCGACGTGAGCGAGGAGACCGAGGGCCGCCTCGTCCGCATCAGGGGTACCATCGTCAGCGATATCGAGGATGACCTGCCCTTCGGATACAAGTTCGCGGTGGATGACGGCACCGGTCCCACCTTCGTGTTCGTCAATGCCGGCACGGGCATCGACGTGAGCGAGCTCGAGGAGGGGCAGCGCGTCGTCATCCAGGGCTTCAGCGGAGAGTTCCTCGGCGAGTACGAAGTGGACCCCGTGTTCCCGGAGGACATCCGCATCCTCCCTCCACGGTAAGGGAGTGGCTCAATCCAATCACGAGAGCTTTCATGGTTGCAGCGAGCGCGGCTCCGGGGGCTTCTGCCTGACGGGCATGTAGCACTTGCCTTCAAACTCGGCCGTGCTCCTGGGACAGGGGGCCTTGGCCTCGAGCAGTACCCAGCATCCTCCGTGGATCTCCACCTCCGTTCCCTTGAGGCAGGGCGGCTTTCGCTGTCCCTCGAAAGGGGCGCTCGGCATCGGGTAGCCGATGATGGGTTGGGTGTCGTCTTGCAGATCGACCCAGGCCACGGGCTCATTCCACACGGCTTTGGCCACTCCAGGACTCCACTTGTCGGTAGAGCTGGGAGAACGGGGCCAGAGCGTCACCGCCGCCAGTACGAGCGCCACCGCCGCGAGTGCTCCAACCCCCACGCGCTGCCACTTCTTGCGTAAGGCTTCTCGCCTGGGAGGCCGTGGCAGGGGCTCTCGATTGAGGTGCGCTCCCGTATCCGCTCGCTCATCGACACAGGCGAGCGCGCCCGACAGCCTGATGAACATCCGCGTCAGTTCCGAGAGGGCCAAAGCCTCCGCCCTGGGCGCGTGCTGCATCTCCAGTGCCAGGAACGGAGGATCGGCATCTGCCGTGACGCGCACGGTCCACGGCGTTCGTGGACGCCACGTCCCCGCCCGTCCCGGCCTCACCACCAGCGCGAAGGCACCTGTCTCGACGTTGTGCGCCTCGTAGATGCGGCCCACTTCCGAGCCGGTATTCCGGTAGCGCTTGCGGATGTGGTACGGCCCCAGCTTGCCTCCGCTCCACTTGGGTGTGTCGCCCATGCCTGTATCTCTCCCGCGAGGTGAGATCGGGCTACTTACCCCAAGAGTCGGGTACCACGAAATCTGTTTGACTCCGCGAGGCTCGGAAGGACCGGCGCGATGACTGGCGCCACCGCGCTCCGCTACCTCGCCCATGCTCCACAAGTCGTCACTCGGCGCACCAGCATGAGCCCACGCCAGCCGGTATCGGTATGGTGGTGGCTCTCTCCCGGAGGTCGTCGTCATGCGGCTGCGGAGCCTCTTCCTCATCGGCGCGGTCCTCCTGGCGCTCCTGAGTCTGGGTTCCGCGGCTGGCTTGTTCTGGATGAGCACCCAGTTCCAGTCGCAGACCACGAGCTTGAGCGACTCCATTGGCAGGGTGCACTCCGCCGAGCGGCTGGCACACTCCCTCTTCCTGCTCCAGGTGGTCCAGGAGTTCGCGAGCATCGATGCCTCGAGCGTCGGGCCGCCCGTCAGCGTGGACGAGGCGCGCCGCCGGGTGTCGGAGCAGCTGGAGCAGGTCGATCCGTACGCGGACACCGCCCAGGAGCGGGCGTTGCTCGCGAATGTCCGCAGTCAGGTCGAGGCATACCTTCGCGCTCCAGCTCAGGAGCGGTTGTCCAGGTTGAGGGAGGCCATCCAGGCGGCCGAGGCCGTGTCCGCGTCGAGCATCGAGCGGGCCCATGCCGGCCGCGATGAGGCGACACGGGTGAGCGATGCGGCAAGGCTCATCGGAGGTCTGCTCGCGGTAGGGATCGTGACGGGTGTCGCGCTGGTCCTCGCCGCCACCCGCACGCGCCTCTATCTGCCGCTCCTGTCGATCCGCCGGGCGCTGGCGGCCTTCAAATCCGGACAGCGGGAGTCGAGATTGGAGCAGGTGGGCGTCCGCGAGCTCCGCGAGCTGGCCGCCGAGTTCAACGACATGGCCGAGACCCTGGTCAGCCAGGACGCGCGGCAGGTCCAGTTCCTGGCGGGCGTCGCCCATGATCTGCGCAACCCGCTCAATGTCCTCAAACTGTCGGTCCAGATCCTCCTCCGGGCACCGGAGCTGCCTCCACCAGAGAAGGTCCGGGAGTCACTGGTCCGGCTCTCCACGCAGCTCGATCGGCTCGAGCGCATGGTGGGAGACCTCCTGGAGCAGACCCGGATTGAAGCTGGCAATCTCGAGCTCCGCCTGGAGGACAGTGATCTGCGCGTGCTCGTGACGGAGGTGGTCGAGCTCCACCGGCCCTCGAGTCAGCAGCACCGGATCGAGCTTACCGTGCCCGACATGCCCGTTCCGGTGCGTGGGGATCCGACGCGGCTCTCCCAGGTGCTCACCAACCTCTTGAACAACGCCATCAAATACTCGCCTCGGGGAGGACTCGTGCGGGTGCTGCTCACTCAGTCCCAGGACGAGGTGCTGCTCTCCGTCTCCGACGAAGGGGTGGGCATCCCTCCCGACGAGTACGAGCACATCTTCGAGCCCTTCAGACGGAGCAAGGGCTCGAGCGCGGAGATCCCCGGCATCGGACTGGGGCTCTCCGTCTCCCGCCGCATCGTGCGGGCTCACGGCGGGGACATCGAGGTGGTGAGCCAGGTAGGAGCCGGCTCGACCTTCCGGGTCCGGCTACCGTCCCAGCACCCCCGCACGTAGGCGGAAATGAAACGGCCCACTCCCGCGAAGCTGCTCGGGGGAGTGGGCCGCTGATGTCGAGACCGCGTCAAGCCATCACCTGGTCCAGGTGTAGTTCGGAGAGTCGTACTGCGCGCCGTTCTTGTTGTAGGTGTACGAGTACGTGAGCGTCTGACCCGAGCCCAGGCCGGACACGGTGTGCTCCCAGCGGCCCGTGCCGCTGTTGTACGTCATGGTGACGTTCTGCTGCCCGAGGCCCGGGTAGCTGTAGTGCACGATGACGTAGTTCGCCGTGAAGCCCGTGGGCTTGAACCACACGAGCGCCTGGGTGGAGCTGACAGTGCTCGTGCCGTAGGTCCACTCGGTGCCGGTGCCGTTGCTGCCGCCGGTGCTGCCCGATTGCGTGGTGGCGCTGGCGGTGTTGCTGACCGCCGAGACGTTGCCGGCCGCATCCCTCGCCCTGACCGTGAAGCTATAAGTGGTCGACGCCGTCAGCCCCGTGCTGCTGTACGACGTCGTGGTCGACGTGCCGACGAGCGTGCCGTTGCGGTAGATGTCATAGCCCGTCACGCCCACGTTGTCCGACGAAGCGCTCCAGGTCAGGTTGATCTGGCTGCTCGAAGCGGCCGTGGCCGACAGGCTCGCCGGAGTGGTCGGCGCCTGGGTGTCGGTCGGCGGCGGCGTCCCCGTGCCCACGTACTCGGAGACGGTCTGCCTCATGGCCTCGGCAGGGGAGTTGGCGTAGACCCTGCCACCGATGTTGTTGACCACATGGGTGATCTCACTGCCGGCCGTTCCATTCAGCCAGATGGTGGTCATGTGGTGGAGCTTGATGCCCGGGTAGTTGGGCGCCTCGATCGCGGTGTGCAGCTTGACGGGCGCGTCCCGGAAGTACGAGTACACACCCAGGCCCCACGCCTCGTGGGTGGTCACGGTGTTGGCGATCTTGTACGACGCGTACCCGTTCACCGTGCCATTCATCCACGACGCCTGGTTGGGGACGTCATAGGGAATCTCGGACTGGTAGAAGTACACACGGCCGCCATTGCCGTTCCACACCGTCTGGTACTCTTCGTGGTGCTCGTTGAACAGGCCGTAGATCGTGACGTTCCTCCCGTTCACGACGAGGCCGCTCTTCGTGATGTTGGTGTTCCAGAAGGCGCTCTCTCCGTGGTCCGCGCGCCACAGCCAGAGCTGATCACCCACGACGTTGTTGCTGTTGATCGTGATGCCCACGTCGTTGCGGCCGGGGAACGCACCGCCGGTCCTGACGGTCAGATCGTAGAGGAAGGTCGGGTTGGCCGAGTGATCCAGCGAGCTGCCCGTGGGACCGACCTCCAGGAGGTTGGGGGAGTTGACCGTACCGGCCTCGAGGATCATGCCCGCGATCTTCACGCCGGGCACGTCGGCGACCTTGATGGCGGGCGTGCCACTCGTCGGGATCAGCGAGGGGACGCCAATGCCGAGGATGATGGTGTTGGCGTTGTTGACGCGAAGCGTGTCATTCAGCGAGTAGATGCCCGGGGTGAACAGGAGGTGCTTGCCCTGGCTCAGCGCGTTGTTGAGGCTCGCGGCGCTGTCGGTCTCCGGACGGGCAATGTAGAACTGGGAGATGGGGAGGGACTGTCCCGGCGTGGCTCCGTTGGCCCAGCTGACGCCCTGGGTATTGGTCTGCAGGGCCGGGACGAAGACGTAATACTGCCCGCCGCTGGTGTAGAGGTAGGGCTTCTCCCGGATGATCGGCGTCCTGTCGACGACCGTGTAGGCCGGCTCGGGGAACGTCCCCGTCGGCGTGTTCACGCTGCCCACGAACACCATGTTCCACACGGCGTTCGACCAGCTCGCCCATTTGCTGTTCCGGGAGAGCCACTGCTGCTGCGAGGCGGGCACGACCGTACTGTCCACGAGGGAGTCGGCGAGAAATCCGCCGCTGGCCCAGCCGGCATTCCAGTTCGAGTCGAACTCGAACAGGTGCAGCTCGCCCTTGACGTGCAGACGCCGCAGGGGGGCGGCCTGTGAAACGGCGATCCGCGTGATGCCGTTGGACGGGGTGACGGCGAAGTTCTCGAGGGTGCGCCAGAAGTTGCAGGTCGCGTTGGCGGCGGGCATCCACTTCGCGGTGACGTTCACCCCGCCGTTGATGTTCACGTCGTCGGGGTTCTGTCCCAGACCCGCGACGTGGGTGTAGAAGCCCACGTTGAAGGTGACGTTGTATGCACCCGGCTTGAAGAGCAGCGCATACCGGTCGGTGCCAAACTGATTGGCCTCCATCTTCGTGAAGACGGTGTTGGCGACATTGTTGATGTCGGTCGCCGCCATGGTCGGATCGAAGACGTAGACACGGGGGCCGAAGATGGTGGTGTTCGCCTGGGAGATGGGAGTCGCCGCTTCGGCCACACCCGGTTGAACAGCGCAGAGTCCCGCGGCGGTAGCCAGGACGGATACCGTCGATGCCAATCTTTTGATCATTGCATTGCCCCCTGAAGAACGAACCGCCCGAAGAGCGGAACGTCGCGTTCAGTCTGTCGTTGTCTCTGCTTGTGTTTCGCGCGGCGTCACGGCCCGCAGCTCAGCCCAAGGCTGCCCGGTGCTTCGCGGAATGGATTTAAAGCAGGTTATCCGGAGAGTAAAGGAATCTTTTGAAAGCGCCTTCAAATACGGCGATTCCGCCCAACAGTGAACACTGTGAGGGCTTGACGCAGCCAGACAATCCCCCTCGGATGACGCCATGCGTCTTGTGCACCGCGTCGCCTTTCAACCGGTCCGCGATGCCGTGATGCGTCAATGGCAGAGGGGTTCGTCAGCCGCGCTTTCTCGTGGTCGATTCGCGCACGATGAGCTGCAGCGGCAGTTCTGGCAGTGAGGCCTTCTTGCCTTTGATCATCCGAAGGATCGCCTCGCCAGCGACCTTCCCCAACTCGTACACCGGCTGACGCACGGTGGTGAGCGGTGGGATGGTGTAGAGCGAGCCCGGCAGATCATCGAAGCCGACCAGCGACAGGTCCTCGGGGACGCGGATGGACTTGTTGTGCAGCGCCAGGCGGGCGCCGTAGGCCATCTGATCGTTGGCGACGAACAGCGCGGTGAAGCTCAGGCGGGTGGCCAGCAGCTGGTTCAGCGCCAGCAGGCCACTGCCCTCGTGGAAGTCGCCGAAGGCGACGAGGCGCTCGTCCACGGGTAGGCCCGCCTGGGTCAGCGCGCGGCGGTATCCCGCCAACCGCTCCTGGGCATCGACATGCTGCTGGGGCCCGGCGATGTGGGCGATACGGGTATGGCCCAGCTCGATCAAATGCCGGGTGGCCTCGAAGGCCGCCTGCTCGTTGGCGAGCCGGATGCTGAGCACATTGGGGCCCTGCAGGTCGCGTCCGGTGATGACGAGCGGCACACGGTGCGCGTGGTTGAGCAGGGTCTCGTCGTCCATCGCGCCGGTCAGCACGATGACGCCCTCGACGCGGCGCGCCACCAGCAGCGCCATGCGCTCCGCCTCTTTCGCCGCGTTCCAGTGGCCGCTCACGAACAACGGCGAGTAGCCGGCATCGGCCAGGCTGTCCTCGATGCCCTTGAGCGTCTCGTTATAGAAGGCGCTGGAGATGTCCTGCGTAATCACACCCACCGACATGGTGTGGCCGAGCGCCAGTCCCCGGGCGATCTCGTTGGGGAGGTACTTGAGGTCCGCGATGGCCCGCTCCACGGCTTGACGCTTGCTCTCACGCACACGGGCGGTGCCATTGAGGATCCGCGACACCGTGCTGGGTGAGACACCGGCTCGACGGGCGACTTCCTCCAGCGTCACGGGCGGTGGACTGCGATCATCCATGTAGGGGCTCATAACATCGGCCCGCGAACTCCGTCAAAAGCGGCTTTCCAGGATGCGTCGTGGGGGAGGGGCCCTGTCTCGACTCCCGTGCCCCCCGTGGCTGCTCAGCTGGAGGGCACTGGACCGGGCGGGGGGAGGAGGGTGGCCGGGGCGCGACGGGGCCTGACCTTCGTCGCGCCCGGACCGGGGTTACCACTGATCAGGGTCGGCCTCGGCGAAGGTCGTGCCCGCGCCGATCTCGTCGAACCAGATGCTGCGCGTCCCCTGGCTGCCTTGCATGTACCCGTCGTCGTGCCAGCCGTTCGCGTAGAGGCCCACGCGGAACTGGAAGTACCGGTCGTCGGCCACGGTGGTGCTCAGGTTGTACTGCTCGAGCACCTTGGTACCGTCGAACCAGAGCTTGTAGAAGCCGGTGCCGTCGCTCGCCCACTTCGCCTGGATCACGATCTTGTGCCACTCCCCGGCGGTGACCGTGGCGAGGTTGCCGAACGTGACGGTCTTCTGATCGCAGACCGTGCCCTGCTTGACGCGCGTGAAGAGCTGATTGCCAGAGATCCAGATCATGCTGGACGGCATGTAGTCATCGCAGCCGGTATTGGAGAAATCAGCGATGAACTGGGCGATGTTGAAGGACTGTGGCTGGAATTGCCAGTCGGACTGCAGCCGGAACGCGAAGCCATAGAAGCCGGTGTCACCGCGACGGTAGACGTTGCTCTTCACGACCTCCGAGTGATAGCGGCCGCTATAGGAGGGATCGTAGATCTGGGTGACCTTGATGGCGGTCGGGCCGTTGTAGGTGACATTCGTCACCTCGTTCACGCTGCCCTTGTGCTCCCTGTTGATGGAGTTCCAGCCGGAGAGGGTGCCTGTGTTGTGGAAGATGACAGCGGCTTCCGCGACCAGGGCGAACGCGAACAGCGAGCCGCCAACAGCGGCGGCGATGTTCCGGGTCTTCTTCTTGATGTTCATGGCTCTCGGGGGTTGGGGGTTAAACAGTAAAACCCGATCAAGGTACCAAGCCCGATGTATCGGCAGCATCCCCATTTCGAGGGAGTGTGGCACCAGCGGCCCCCGCCCAGCCCTCAGCGGATCCGAAGACGGTAGAGACTTACCGGCCAGACGGTCTTCGACTGGCCCTGGTTGAACAGGCCGACCCGATCCATCTGCGGTACGGGCAACCAGATGAAGCCCTGCTCGTCGATGACGGGAGCATCGACCCAGTGGAGGCGCGGATCCTGGAGCACTGTCTCGATCCGGCCGTCTGGCGTCCGCTTCTGGAGGGAGTCTTGCGCGAGATTGGTGAAGTAGAGATCTCCATTCCCGTCCATGGCCGTGCCCCCCACCGGAGGCAGGTCGGCCCAGGGCTCGACGTGGGCGGCGAGCGCCTCGGGAGTGAGGTTCGAATCGTCCAGCCAGCGGGTCTCGATGCGCGACCAGGGACCGCTCAAGGGGGCGAAGTAGAGCCAGCGGCCGTCGGGGCTGAGCTCCAGCGGATCCGCGTTCACCTTCAGGTTCGAGCCATCGGGGGCTTTCACGGTCTGTCCGCCGAGCACGATGGGCCGGTCGGCGCGGGCCGCGGTCGCCGGCACCCCGTCCAGCACCCGGCGTGTCCTTCCCGTCTCGAGGTCGAGCACGACGAGCCCGGGTTTGCCAGCATCGGTCAGATAGGCGTGGCGGCCGTTGAATCGGATGTCATCGATGTAGCTGCCCTCCTGGGCTGCCTCCGGCCCGAAGGGATAGATGCGTGAGACACGGTGGGTCTTCAGGGAGATGCGAACCACCTTGGCGCCTCCGGGCAGCGGATTTCCGCCGAAATCGGGCGCACCAGTGTCCACCACCCACAGATCTCCGGACGGATCCCGGTGGATGGCATTGATGTTCACGAAGACGTTGCGCGGATCATCGCCTGGCTTCCAGGCATTCCAGCCGGCGTCGGGATAGGGTTTGGGTTGGCCCTTGGCGTCGAGCCTGGCCAGTGCCGGGCCCTTCGAGCCGGTCCACCGCGGGCCGCTGACGAAGATGTTTCCGCCGGCGACGGCCACGCCGTTCCAGATCATGGAGTTGCTCTCGGCGGCCACGAGCAGGGACGGCCGAGGAGTCTGTTTCTGGGTCTGAGCCTGGGCTCCGGGGGCGATGAAGGCGAAAGAGAGCCACGCCGTCATCGCGAGCGATGCGGATTTCATGAGAGGGATTTCCTTGTTGGATGTGAAAAACTAGAAGCCGCTCAGGACCACTTTGCCCATGGCACGGCCACTCTCGATGAGCGCGTGGGCGCGCTTCAGGTTGGCCGCGTTGATGGTGCCCAGATGGGTCTTGAGCGTGGTGCGCAAGACGCCCGCGTCCACGAGGTCGGCCACCTCGTTCAACAGGTGGTGCTGGGCGATCATGTCCGGCGTCTGGTACCGCGCGCGGGTGAACATGAATTCCCAATGGAGGGAGGCGCTCTTGCTCTTCAGCTTGTTGATGGGCAGGGGCCGGGCCGGATCGTCGATCAGCGCGAGCGCTCCCTGGGGGGCGAGCACCTCGACGATCTCCTCGAAGTGGGCCTCGGTGTGGGTGAGCCCGAGCACGTACTCGACGCCATGGGGAACGATGGCCTTCACCTGCTGGGCCCAGGGCTTGCCGTGGTCGATCACGTGGTGGGCGCCCAGCTCGCGGACCCAGGCTTGCGTCTCCGGACGCGAGGCGGTGGCGAACACCTTCAGCCCCGTCAGGCGCCGGGCGAGTTGAATGGCGATGGAGCCCACTCCACCCGCGCCGCCCAGGATCAGCACCGAGCCGGCATCGGCGGGCTTGCCCTTGCTCACGCGCAGGCGGTCGAACAACAGCTCCCAGGCGGTGATGCTGGTCAGCGGGAGGGCGGCGGCCTCCGCGAAGCTCAGCGACTTCGGCTTGCGGCCGACGATCCGCTCGTCCACGAGCTGCTGCTCGGCGTAGGCGCCGGGCCGCTCCAGGGCTCCGGCGTAGAACACCTCATCGCCCGGCTTGAACAGCGTGGTGTCCGGACCGACCGCGAGCACCGTTCCCGCGGCGTCCCAACCCAGAATCTTCGCCTGCCCCGAAGGATCGACCCCGGCTCGCACCTTGACGTCCACCGGGTTCACCGAGATGGCTTCCACCCTCACGAGCAGCTCCCTGCCCGTGGGCTTCGGTGCTGGGACCTCCAGGTCGATCAGGCTCTCGGGGTTCTCGATGGGGGCTGGCTGGCGATACGCGACGGCTTTCATGTGACTCTCCTCGGACGCGGCCCGTGGCGGCCGCTTTCGAGGGAGACAATGCATTTGTGATGTCAATATTCACAATTGATAGTTGATATCGTCACCATAAACGCCCTATATGGGCCGCATGGGCTACACCGACCTGGACATGGACCTGCTGCGCTCCTTCGTGACCGTGGTGGATGCCGGAGGGTTCACGGCCGCGGGCGCGAGGCTCGGCCGGACCCAGGCCGCCATGAGCATCCGGATCAAGCGGCTCGAGGAACTGCTCGAGCGGCGCGTGTTCGATCGGACCAGCCGGACGCCGACCCTGACACGGGATGGCGAGCTGCTCCTGAGCTATGCGCGCCAGATCCTGAAGTTGAATGACGAGACGGTGCAGCGTTTCGCGGAGCCCGGTAACGAAGGGGAGCTCCGGCTCGGGGTCGCGGAGTACTTCGTGCCGCAGCACCTGCCCATCATCCTGTCCCGCTTCACCCAGACCTACCCCCGGGTCCACATTCAGGTGAAGGTCGGTTTGAATGACAATCTCTTCCAGACGCTCGAACGGGGTGAGCTGGATCTGGTGATCGCCCGGCGTGACAAGCCCCAGCAGGGAGGGCGCCTCCTTCGCCGGGAGCGGCTGCTCTGGATGACCGCACAGAACCTCCGGATCGACCCCGTGGCCGCGCTTCCCATCTGCACGTTGCCACCCCCCTGCATCTTCCGCGCGCGCGGGTTCGCGGCCCTGGAGGCGATGGGGCGGCCCTGGCGGGTGGTCTACACGAGCGAGAGTGTCGTCGGCGTCGTCGCCGCGGCACGGGCTGGATTGGGCGTCGCCATCCTACCGGAGAGCGCCATGGAGCCAGGCTTGACGACGCTCTCCGCCGAGGAGGGCTTCCCGGAGCTCGGCGACATCGAGCTCGCTCTCTTCGGTGAGAACAAGGAGCGGCGCCGCCTCACGTCCACGCTCGTCCGCTTCATCGAAGAGAGCCTGCAGCCACTCCATCACTCCCAGCTCGACGCATAGAGCCACCCCTGGAGAGGAGCCCACCCGTAGCGGGCCGAGGGGGCGGCGGTGCTACAGGTGGCTTCAGTGCTGTTCGACGCCTGCCTGGGGAGCGGCCATGTCAGACGGGGCTGCTATGCCCGCAAGGTCACTTTTCCGAGGAGGAGCGAGGAAGCGAGCAGGGGCTCGGGCGCAGGTCGCCTCCAGAAACGATTGAGGAAGGGTAGGGTCTGTTCTCGCTCGGACAACCCCCCGGTCGCCAGCCCGGTGGGTTCGCCATGCCTGCCTGCTCGCCTATGGTCATGCATGGCAGGGTCATGCTTGATCGCTTGAGATCCAGCGTGCTACTCGTCTGATCGCTCCGAGGCCGATTTTTCGGCCTTCGGCGCGCTTCCTCCCTCGCCTGCCCACCTTTCGGGAGCCCGTTTCACATGCGAATCAAGCGCCTGGACATCACCGGCTTCAAATCGTTCATGGAACGCAGTGTCTTCACGTTCGATGACGGGGTGACGGGCATCGTCGGACCCAACGGGTGCGGCAAGTCCAACGTGGTGGACTCCATCCGCTGGGTGATGGGCGAGCAGAGCGCCAAGAACCTGCGCGGCCGCGGCATGGAGGACGTCATCTTCAACGGCTCGGAGTCCAAGCCGCCCCTCTCCATGGCCGAGGTGTCGCTCACCTTCCACGTGGACGAGACGGACACGCTCCCGGCCCACCTCTCCGGCCTCTCCGAGGTGACCGTCACCCGCCGTCTCTTCCGCAGCGGCGAGTCCGAGTACCTCATCAACAAGACCATCTGCCGCCTGCTGGACATCACCGAGCTCTTCCTCGGCACCGGCGTGGGCACCAAGGCCTACTCCATCATCGAGCAGGGCCGCGTGGGCCTCATCGTCTCCAGCAAGCCCGAGGACCGGCGCCACCTCATCGAGGAGGCCGCGGGCGTCACCAAGTACAAGGCCCGCCGCAAGGCCGCCGAGCGCAAGCTGGAGGCCACCCAGGCCAACCTCCTGCGCGTCACCGACATCACCTCCGAGCTGGAGCGCCGCCTGGAGAGCCTGTCGCGCCAGGCCAAGAAGGCCGAGAAGTACAAGAAGCTCAAGACGCGCATGCGGGAGATCGAGCTGCACTCGGCCTCGCACCGCTTCCTGGCGCTGAACGTGGAGGCCAAGCAGCTCCAGGAGCGGCTGGGCAGCCTGGGCGGCGAGGAGCGCGAGGGCCTGGAGAAGATGCGCGAGATGGAGGCGGTCATCACCTCCCGCCGCGCCGAGCTGGAGGCCGAGGCCGAGGCCCTGCAGAAGCTGTCCGCCGAGGTGCACGCGATGGAGAGCGCCGTGCAGCGCGCGGACCAGGACCTGGCCTACTGGCGCAAGGACCTGGAGGAGACGACCGCCCGCGTCACCCAGTCCGAGACCGAGCTGCACGCCCTCAAATCCCGCCAGGAGGAGGTGGCCGGCACCATGGCCGCCCGCGAGGCCGAGCTGAGCAGCATCGCCGGCTCCTGGAAGGAGGACGAGGTCGCCATGAAGGTGGCGCAGGAGGAGCTGCGCCGGGTGAGCCAGCTGCAGACGGAAATCTCCATGCGGCTGGAGCAGGAGCGCGCCGCGCTCGTCACCGTGGCCAGCCGCCTGGCCAACCACGAGAGCAACCTCGTCAACCTGGCCCGCCAGAAGACGGACCTGGAGGCCCGCCGCGCCCGCAACCGCGCCGAGGCCGAGTCCCTGCGCGAGCAGGAGAAGCAGCTCGAGGACGTGCGCCAGGAGGTGGCCCGCCGGGTGGAGGAGAGCCGCCACCTGTCGCTGGAGCTGGCCGAGCGCAAGGGCCATGAGGAAGAGGCGCTCGTGCGCACGCGCCAGGCCTTCATGGAGAACGAGGTGCAGGTCATCGGCCTGCGCGAGGAGCTGAGCGACAAGCGCAGCCGGCTCGCCTCGCTGGAGGCGCTGCAGAAGGACTACGAGGGCTTCGACAAGGGCGTGCGCGCGGTGATGGTGCGCGCCGGCGAGGACGCCCGGCAGCAGGGCATCTTCGGTCTGGTGGCCGACGTCATCTCCACCACGCCCCGCTTCGAGCGCGCGGTGGAGGCCGTGCTGGGCGAGCGGCTGCAGCACGTGGTCGTCGAGAGCCGCGACAAGGGCGTCGAGTTGGTGGAGTACCTCAAGGACGCCGCCGAGGGCCGGGGCAGCTTCCTGCCCGTGCCCCCGCCCGAGCGTGTCCCCTCCACGGTCCAGCCGGACCTGTCGCGCCCCGGCGTGCTGGCCGTCGCCTTCAACGAGGTGACGTGCGAGGAGTCGCTCAAGCCCGTGGTGCAGCTGCTCCTCGGGGACGTGGTCATCGTGACGGACCTGGTCGCCGCGAAGGCCTACGCGGACGCCGAGGGCACCGCGTACACGCTCGTCACCCTGGACGGCGAGGTGTTCCGCCCGGACGGCACCATCACCGGCGGTGAGCGCGAGGGCGCCGCGGTGGGCGCCCTGCAGAAGAAGCGGGAGATCGCCGAGCTGGCCGCCGAGGTGGCCCGGGTGGAGGAGCGCTACAACGAGATCCTCACCCGGCACTACACCCTGCAGAAGCAGATGGGCGACACGGAGGACGTGCTCAAGGGGCTGGCGAAGAACCAGCACGCCGAGGAGCTGAGCCTCGCCCACCAGGAGAAGGACCTGCACAAGGCGAGCGAGGACCTGGCGCGGGTGCGTGACCGCATCCGGGCGCTGGACGCCGACGAGTCGCAGCTCGCGCACATGTACGACGGGCTGGCGCACGAGGAGGAGAACAGCCGGGGCGAGGTGACGCACGGCCAGGCGGACCGCGAGTCGCGCGAGGAGCGCGTCAAGCAGCTGGTGGGCGAGCTCGAGTCGCTCAAGCAGCGGGCGGAGACGGCCACGTCGAACCTCACGTCGCTGAAGGTGAAGGTGGCGGCCGGTGGCGAGCGCGGTGAGTCGGCGCGCAAGGAGCTGGAGAGCCTGCTGACCCAGAAGGAGGAGATGGCGGGCCGGGTGCGCAAGCTGGAGAACGCGGTGCGCGACGGCGCGGCGCGGGTGGCGGAGTTCCAGCGCCGCATCTCCGAGACGGAGGCGGAGCGCGCCCAGAAGACGGAGGAGCTGCGCGGGGCCGCTGAGGGCCTGGAGGCCCGCCGCATGGCCCATGGCGCGGCGTCCGGCGCGGTGCGCGAGCAGGACAACGTGCTGCGCGAGCTGCGCACGAAGCTGGACGGGCTGACCCAGGGCCTGTCGCAGATCACCCTGCGCGAGCGGGAGATCGCCCTGGAGCTGGAGCACCTGGTGGCGGGCATCCGCGAGCGGCACGCCCTGGAGCTGCAGGAAGAGGTGCACCGCTACCACATGCTGCCGTCGCTGAGCGAGGAGGCGGAGCAGGAGCTGAAGGACCTGCGCGCGCAGGTGGAGAAGATGGGGGAGATCAACCTCACGGCCATCGACGAGCACACGGAGCTGGCCCAGCGCTCCGAGTTCCTGCTGACGCAGAAGAAGGACCTGACGGAGTCGATGGAGAAGCTGCAGGAGGCCATCCGGCGCATCGACGCGTCGAGCCGGGAGCGCTTCAAGCAGACGTTCGAGATCGTCAACGAGAAGTTCCAGGCCATCTTCCCGCGGCTGTTCGGCGGCGGGCGGGCGAGCCTGGTGCTGACGAACGAGGGGCAGGGCGGAGAGCCGGGCGTGGAGATCGTGGCGCAGCCGCCGGGCAAGAAGCTGCAGAGCATGAACCTGCTGTCCGGCGGCGAGAAGGCGCTGACGGCGGTGGCGCTCATCTTCGCCATCTTCCTCATCAAGCCGACGCCCTTCTGCCTCCTGGACGAGGTCGACGCGCCGCTGGATGAGGGCAACGTGGGCCGCTACAACGACATGGTGAAGGAGATGAGCAAGCAGTCGCAGTTCATCCTCATCACCCACAACAAGCGGACGATGGAAGTGGCGGACACGCTGTACGGCGTGACGATGGAGGAGCCGGGCATCTCCAAGCTGGTGAGCGTGAAGCTGCGCGAGGCGAAGGCGGCCAACGACAACATCACCGCGGCGTAACTTCCCCTCTCCCCCTGGGAGAGGGACGGGGTGAGGGTATATCCAGCCCCCGGGTTGGACCCCTCGAGAAAAAAAGGCGCGGAACCCAGGTTCGGGTCCCGCGCCTTCGTCATTCCGGGCTCACCGGTGAGCGGCTACTTGAGCTTCTCGCAGATCTTCTTGTCGTCCTCGAGGCGCTTCTTGGAGTTGTCGAGGTCCTGCTGGGTGGCGCCGACGGCCTCCTGGAGACGGGTTTCGATCTCCGCGAAGCTCGGGTCCTTGGCCTTGAGCTCCTGGGTGAGGGTCAGGGTCTGCTGGTCCACCTGGAGCTGGGCGGAGATGGCGTCGACGATCTTCTGCGAAGCGGTGACGAGCGCACCGCACTTGTTGCTCAGCTCCGACAGCAGATCGAGCTGCTTGCGCTTGGAGGCGGTCTGGTACTGGGTCACCACGGCGTCATAGGCGGCGGCGGCGGCGTCACGACCGCCGATGGCGATGGCGGCATCGGCGGAGCGCTGGCCGCGCATCAGATCCATCTGGAAGAAGCGCATCTCGGGGGCCAGGTGAGAGGCGGGCTCGGTGGCGCGCGAGTTGAGGTGGGCGAAGCGGTAGGTGAACTTGAGCTGATCCGTCTCCAGCTTCATCGGGACGGTCATCATCTTCTCCTTGAGGCAGGCGGCGAGCTGGTCACCCTCGGGAGTACCCGCCGGGTCGAAGGTGATGTCGACGGCGACGGGCAACGACTTCTCGATCTCCTCGGCGGCCTTCCGGGCCTCGCGCGCATCCCCTCGCTGTCCAGCGGGAATCGGAAGCACGCGCGCCTCTCCGAGGGCCTGTTCCTGGGCGGACTTGATGCGGCGCAGGTGCACGGCGGCCTGGAGGGTGGGCGGAACCTTGTTGGCGAAGCCCGCGTAGCAGTCGCACCAGGAGGCCTGGCCGAGCCGCACGCCGCCCGAGTAGTCCGAGCCCGAGTTGAGGCCGAACTTCACGCTGATGCCGGTGTCCTGATCGTGGGTGAACTCGGTCTGGTACTCCACCGGCTGGGCGCCCGCGGGCAGGGCGGTGAGCGGCACGCGCGTGTTCAGGGCCTTCTGGATGCACGCCTGGCCCTCGGCGGTGAGGTTCTCACCGGAGATGGCGTGGGTGCCGCCCTGGTCGGTGATGGTGTCCTTCACGATCACCTTGGTGGCCTTCGCCTCGCCCCGGGACTTGGGGTCCACGAGGCACTCCATCACCTCGGGCTGGGAGGAGAAGAGCGCTCCCACGAGGGTGTTCGGGTTGAGGGGCTGGGGCAGGGCAAGTGCCTGGGACTGGCACACGGCCGTGTCGAACGGGAACTGATTGGCGATGCGCATCCGATCCTGGCTGCTGCCCGTCTGTGCGTCCTGCATGGTGGCACAGCCGGTCGCGAGGGCGAGGGATGCGATGGCGATACGGCGCATCATGTGGGGGATCTCCCTTGAGGTTGGGACAGCGGAACCTCGTTTATCAAGTCCGCCGCGTTCTTGAGATCCCCGGGTCTTCGAAAACGAAGAGGCGTGGGACCCGGGCCGGATCCCACGCCTTCGTCGACACGGGAGTGTCGCCCGGGAGTGCGCGCTACTTGCGCTCCTTGGGGCAGATGGACTTGTCGTCCGCCAGGCGCTTCTGGGCGTTGTTCAGGTCCTGCTGCGTGGCGTTGATGATCACCTGCAGCTTGGTCTCGACGTCGGCCCAGGACTCGTCCTTGGCCTTGAGCTCCTGGGCGATGGCCAGGGAGCTCTGGTCCACCTTGAGCTGGGCGTCGATGGCGTTCACCATGGACTGGGTGGCCTCCACGAGCACGGCGCACCTGGCCTTCAGCTCGTCGACCAGCTTCCAGTCCTTGGTCTTCTGGTACTTGGAGACGATGGCGTCATAGACCTCGGCGGCGTTGGAGCGGGTGCCGAAGGCGATGGCGGCGTCGGCGGTGCGCTGGTTGCGCACCAGCTCGAGCTGGAAGAAGCGCTGCTCGGGCGGCAGGTCCGCGGCGAGCTCGGGGGCCTGCGAGTTGAGGTGGACGAAGCGGTAGGAGAACTTCAGCTGCTCCGCCTCCAGCTTCGCCGGCAGGGCCACCATCTTGCCCTTGAGGCAGGCGGCGAGCTGGTCGCCCTCGGGGGTGCCCACCGGGTCGAAGGTGATGTCCGCGGCGGTGGCCATGCCCTTCTTCAGGTCCACGTTGGCCTTGAGGAGGGGGGGAATCTTGCTGGTGAAGCCCGCGTAGCAGTCACACCAGGTGGGCTGACCGAGCCGCACGGCGCCGGAGAAGTCCGAGCCCGGGTTGAGGCCGAGCTTCACGGCGGGGCTGTTGTTCAGCTCGTGGATGAAGGAGCTCTCGGACTGGACCGGCTGGGCGCCCGCGGGCAGGGCGGTGAGCGGCACGCGCGTGTCCAAGGCCTTCTGGATGCACGCCTGGCCCTCGGCGGTGAGGTTCTCACCGGAGATGGCGTGGGTGCCGCCCTGGTCCGTGACGGAGGTCTTCACCACCACCTGGGTGGTCTCGGCGGTGCCGCGGGACTTGGGGTCCACGAGGCACTCCATCACCTCCGGGCGCGCGGCGCTGATGGCGCCCAGGAGGATGTTCTGGTTGAGCGGCTGGGGCAGGGAGAGGGAGCGGGGCTGGCAGACGCTCACGTCGAACGGATGCTGGTTGGTGATGCGCATCCGCTCTTCGGTGGTCGTCGAGCCCTTCTGGGCCTGCTGCTGGCTGGCGCACCCGGCCGCGAGGAGGACGGAGGCGATGGCGATACGGCGCATCATGTCGGGGATCTCCCTTGGGATTGGAACGGCGGGGGCCTCATTTATCAAGGCCCTCGGCGTTCTTGAGATCCTTCAGGCGCAGACCGTTCTTCTTGAGCAGACGGTAGAGGCTCTGCATGGACAGGCCGGTGTGCTGCTCGGCCGTCTTCATGTCGAAGTTGGACTGGCGCATGACCTCGGCGAAGTAGAGGCGCTCGAAGTCCGCCACCACCCGGTCCTTGGCCTCGTGGTAGGGCATGCCCGTCACCAGCGCGGCCACGCTGGTGGTGGGCTGCTCTCCACCCTCCACCTTGCGCTGGGGCTGGGCCATGAAGTCCAGCCAGCTGACGTTGCCCGTCTCCTGCATGAGGGCACCGCGCTCCAGCACGTTGCGCAGCTCGCGCACGTTGCCGGGCCAGTCATAGCCCTCGAAGAG
This sequence comes from Archangium lipolyticum, assembly GCF_024623785.1. NCBI lineage: Bacteria > Pseudomonadati > Myxococcota > Myxococcia > Myxococcales > Archangiaceae > Archangium > Archangium lipolyticum. The sequence goes on along the minus strand of NZ_JANKBZ010000018.1, from coordinate 70,014 downwards.
GGCGATCGTCTGGGGGGTGAGTTCGAAGGAGGACTTGAGGCCGCGCAGCAGGGACTGGGCCAGCACGGGGATGTCCTCGCGCCGGGTGCGCAGCGGGGGCAGACGCACGCGCGCCACCGCCAGCCGGTAGTAGAGGTCCGCCCGGAAGCGGCCCTGGCGCACGTCCTCCTCGAGGTTGCGGTGCGTGGAGGCGATGACGCGCACGTCCACCGGCACCGGCGCTCCGTCCAGCGAGGGCACCTCGCGCGACTCCAGCACGCGCAGCAGCTTGGGCTGCAGCGACAGCGGCAGCTCGCCCACCTCGTCCAGGAACAGGGTGCCACCCTGGGCCGCCTCGAAGACGCCCTTGGTGCCCTTGTCGTCCTCCTCGCCTCCGGAGCGCAGGCCGCCGAACAGCTCGCGCTCGGCCTTCTCCTCGGTGATGAGGTTGCAGTCCACCACCTTGAAGGGGCCGTGCCGCCGGCGCGAGTGCTCGTGCACCGCGCGCGCCGCCAGCTCCTTGCCGGTGCCCGTCTCGCCCTCCACCAGCAGGTTCATGTCCTCGCGCGCGATGCTGCGCAGCTGCGAGAAGACGACCCGCATCATCTCCGAGGTGGCCACCAGTCCGCCGAAGGCGTCCGCCCCACCCATCACCTCCACCTCGGTGGCGCGGGCCTCCTGCTTGATGGCCAGCTTCGTCTTGCCCAGCACCACCTTGTCGCCCGGCTGCAGCAACACCTGCATCACCTGGTGCCCGTCCAGGAAGGTTCCGTTGCGGCTGCCCAGGTCGCGCAGGAGGATGCCCTTCGACGTGCGCTCCAGCTCGATGTGCCGCCGGCTCACCGTCTGATCGCTGAGCACCAGATCCGTCGCCGGATCCGAGCCCACGCGCAGCAGCGCGTCCTGCGTGGTGGCCTTCTTCCCCTTGTCCGGGCCGGCCACCACCTCCACCGTCCACTCACGCACCTGGATCCGTGTCGACCGTCCCTCGGGACCCGTCTGCACGGTCTGGGTGACCTCCGGCCTGTCGTCGCTCATCGGCGTTGCTCCTCCCAACCCGCTGCGGACGGAGCGAAACTCCGCCCGGGTCGCGGGAGTTGCCTGTTTATGGGGCCTCTCACTCCTGGGCAAGCCTTAGTGACGGAGAGTCGAGGGTAGGGGAGAAGCGCACGCGGACAAGTGTCCAGGCAGCTCGGCCCCTCCTCAGTGCCGGTGGAATGGTGCGTTGGGTGTGAGATCAGGACGGCGCACGCGAGGGGCGATTCGCACCAGCCACGGACTGGGAGTGAAGACGACTCCCTCTCCGGCAATCCAGCCCCTCGCGCGCATCTACTTCCGAGCCCGCTAGTACCTGGCGGGAGAGTCGCTGGCCGGGAAGGACTCCTTGGACTCCTCGTCCACGATGTCATCGTTCGGCCGGCCGCCGGACTTCACCTGGGCATTCGTCTGGGCTCCGGGCGAGCCGCCCTGCTGGGCCTGCATCGCCTTCTTGCTGGCGCCACCGCTCTTCTGGAGGCTCCCGGCCTGGACGCCCTCGGTCCGAATCAGCCGGGCGCCCAGCAGGTTCTTGGCGCGCTCGGCCAGATCGCGCTGCGCCTCCTGGTAGTCACGGAAGAAGTCCACCAGCTCCTGGTCGCCGTTCCTCTCGGCGTCCTGGATGTACTGGCCGACCTCCGAGGCTCCCTGGAGACAGTGATAGAGCACGCTGATGACGTCGTAGTTCTCGTCCTTCGTGCCCGTGACCTGTTCCCCTGCCTCAGCCATCGTCCACCTCCGTCGTGCGTGAAGATTGCTCCCGGCAACCTGCACACGGACGGAGGTGGGTGCCCATTGACGGCCGGCCGCCTGCTTCCGGGCGGCTCAGGCCTGGAGCATGGGATCGAGCCGTCCCTCGCTGTCCAGGCGGGCGAGGTCCGAGTAGCCACCCACGTGGGTGTCGCCAATCCAGATCTGCGGCACGGTCCGCTGGCCACTCATCTCCACCAGCTTCGCGCGCATCTCGTCATCGCCGGTGACGTCCAGCTCCTCGTACTTCACGCCCTTGCGGGTGAGCAGATCCTTCGCCCGGACGCAGTAACCGCAATAGGTCGTGGTGTAGATTTTCACGGGCTTCAAGCGTGTGTCCTCCTCGTGTCTCCCTCCAAACTAAGAGGGCGGGGAACGCCACGCCACCTGGTTGGTACCTCGGTTGGTGCCCGGGGACGTCCGAAACGCGAACGGCCCCCGGCTCCACGAGGGAACCGGAGGCCGTCCGAGAGACCTCGGAGCGCGGGACGAACCGCGCTCCGGAGCCTGGGGCGGGGACTACATGCCCATGCCGCCCATGCCGCCCATACCACCCATGCCGCCCATGCCACCGCCGGCGCCAGCGCCCTCCTTCTCCTCCTTCGGACGATCCGCCACCATGGCCTCGGTGGTGAGCATCAGGGAGGCAACGGAGGCCGCGTTCTGCAGCGCGGTGCGGCTCACCTTGGCGGGGTCGATCACGCCCGCGGCCAGCAGGTCCTCGTAGGTGCTGGTGGCGGCGTTGAAGCCGAACGAGCCAGTGCCCTCCTTGACCTTGTTGACGATGACGCTGCCCTCGAGACCGCCGTTGGCGACGATCTGACGCAGCGGCTCCTCGACGGAGCGGCGGATGATGTCCACGCCGAACTTCTCACCGGCGTCGACCTTGAGGGTGTCCAGCGCCTTGGAGCAGCGCAGCAGGGCCACGCCACCGCCAGGCACCACGCCCTCCTCCACGGCGGCGCGGGTCGCGTTGAGGGCGTCCTCGACGCGAGCCTTCTTCTCCTTCATCTCGGTCTCGGTCGCGGCGCCCACGTTGATGACGGCCACGCCGCCCACCAGCTTCGCCAGACGCTCCTGGAGCTTCTCGCGGTCGTAGTCGCTGGTGGTCTCCTCGATCTGGGCGCGGATCTGCTTCACGCGCGCCTCGATGTCCTTCTGCGCACCGGCACCGTCGACGATGGTGGTGTTGTCCTTGTCGATGGTGATGCGCTTGGCGCGGCCCAGGTCGTTGAGGGTCAGCGTCTCCATCTTGATGCCGAGGTCCTCGGCGATCATCCGGCCGCCCGTCAGGGTGGCGATGTCCTCGAGCATGGCCTTGCGGCGGTCACCGAAGCCCGGGGCCTTCACGGCGGCCACGTTCAGCACGCCGCGGATCTTGTTGACCACCAGGGTGGCCAGGGCCTCGCCCTCGATGTCCTCGGCGATGATCAGCAGCGGCTTGCCGGAGCGCGCCACCTGCTCGAGGATGGGGAGCATGTCCTTCATCGAGGAGATCTTCTTCTCGTTGATGAGGATGAGAGCGTCGTTGAGGACGACCTCCATGCGCTCCGGATCCGTCACGAAGTACGGGGAGAGGTAGCCGCGGTCGAACTGCATGCCCTCGACCACGTCCAGGGTGGTGTCGAGACCCTTGGCCTCCTCCACCGTGATGACGCCCTCCTTGCCGACCTTCTCCATCGCGTCGGCGATGATCTGCCCGATGGTGGTGTCGCCGTTGGCGGAGATGGTACCGACCTGGGCGATCTCCTTCTTGTCCTTGGTCGGCTTGGCCAGCGTCTTCAGCTCGGCCACGATGGCGGCCACGGCCTTGTCGATGCCGCGCTTGATGTCCATCGGGTTGTGACCGGCGGCCACCAGCTTGGCGCCCTCGCGGAAGATGGCCTGGGCCAGCACGGTCGCCGTGGTGGTGCCGTCACCGGCCACGTCGGAGGTCTTGGAGGCGACCTCCTTCACCATCTGCGCGCCCATGTTCTCGAACTTGTTCTCGAGCTCGATCTCCTTGGCGACGGTCACGCCGTCCTTGGTGATCGTGGGCGAGCCGAACGACTTCTCGATCACCACGTTGCGGCCCTTGGGGCCCAGGGTGACCTTCACCGCGTCGGCCAGGATGTTCACGCCGCGCAGGATGGCCTCGCGCGCACGAACGTCGAAAAGAATGTCCTTCGCCATGTTGATGGATTCCTTTGGGTAGAGAGGAGGAGCGGGTGGGGATTACTTCTCGATCACGCCGAGCACATCCTCCTCACGGAGAATGAGGTGCTCCTCGCCGTCGATCTTGATCTCGGTGCCCGCGTACTTGCTGAACAGGATGGTGTCGCCGGCCTTGATGTCGAGCGGGCGGACCTTGCCGTCCTCGAGCACCTTGCCGTTGCCGACCGCGAGCACCTTGCCCTCGAGGGGCTTCTCCTTGGCGGTGTCGGGGATGAACAGACCGCCCTTGGTCTTGTTCTCCTCGGCAACGCGCTTGACGATCAGACGATCCTGCAGGGGACGAATCTTCACGGTTGTCTCCTTCCGATGAGCACTCCAGGGGTCCGGAGTGCCGTGGGGGTTGGAATAAGGGCCGTCTGGCCCGGGCCGTTAGCACTCGCACTACGCGAGTGCTAACTGGCAAGCGCGCGGGATAATAACCAGCGAAGTCGACCCGTCAAGCACGCCTGGACCGGAGGGCTGGCTCCCGCCAAGTCCCCGTCACAATTCGGGTTTTCCACTCTGTCATCTGGGAGACGCTCCACCGGCCGCTGGGCTCACGCGCCCCGGTTCTGGCAGTCGATGGGGGTGAGTGCCAGCGTAAGTGGCTGGAATGATTGAAGGTCTCTTTGCGAGGCGGGGGGGGCCGTTGGTAGCTTTTTCAGTGTCGTTCCCCGGCTCGCAATCCCGGGGAACCGGGAGGAGGTCGAGAACCCATGAGTCAACTGGTGACAGCCCCATCGTTGAAGGAGTTCTTCAAGACACTGTTGGAAGAGGTCATCCGGCGGCAGCGGGTGGCGGTTGCGGAGACGACCGAGTTCTACCTGGTGAACCTGCTGGCGGAGTTCGCCACGTCCGACAACCTGTTCAGCAAGGGGGAGGACGGGCGCAAGGAGCAGGAGCCGCTGGCGATGCTCTACCACCGCGCCCTCCAGCAGCAGCGCGACGAGCGCATCCGCACGCTGCGGCGGCTGGGGGACGTGTCGCTCTACCAGGCCGGCTTCTTCTCGGGCGCGCTGCGCGAGGGGCCGGTGGGGCAGGACTACTACATCCAGATGGGCGGGGCGGCGTACGGACAGGTGGCGGAGCTGGCTCCCGCCGCGGGCTTCGCCGCCGTGTACCGGGAGCTGAGCGCCCGGTTCCGCGCGCTGGTGGACGTGCTGGAGGAGATCGCCGCGCGCGGGCTGGTGAGCAATGGCCCTTCGGGCGCCCTCAAGGTGTACGAGTCCTGGGTGCGCACGGGCAACGACCGGCTGGAGAAGGTGCTGGTGGATGCCGGGATGGTGGTGCCCAAGGGTCTGCCCAACTGAATCCCGGAGGTGGTGGATGGTCGATCGTGTGCAGGCGCACCTGGAAGCCATCTATGGGATTACCTGCGCCGCGCGCGCGGAGGGCTTCGTGGTGGACACGGAAGCCGCCGTGCAACTCGGCGCCACCGGACGGGCGGAGGAGGAGCTGCTGGTGCACGAGGGAGATGGGGAGCTGGAGCTCGCCCTCTACCTCGCTCCCGCGCTGCTGCACCGCCTGAAGCCCTACGAAACCGGCCCCCTCCACTCGTTGCTGGAGCTCGAGCTGGACGGCTTCTGCCAGCTCGCCGAGGGCGTGTCCCACTTCGTCTATGTGGCGCACACGGCCACACATGGGCGTACCGTCTCGCTGCTGGAGCTGGAGGCCCAGGCGGAGGTGGACAAGTTCGCCCTGTGCCTGATGCACCGGTGGGGGGAGGGGGTGGGGGGCTGGGCGGAGGAGCTGCTGCGGAGGCTGTTCGACCGGGTGTCCTACCGGGAGGCGCTGTCCGAGGCGGAGCGCTGGCGCTACCAGCAGGCCAACCGGCTGTCTCGCAACTTCTGCTCCCGGCTGATGGGGCACGTGATGGGGCGGCGGCTGGAGCGGCTGCTGTCGGACCTGCGTTACGCGTACCGGTTGGGCGCAGAAGCCAAGCTGCGGCACTTCGCGCAAGTCTCCTGAACGCGGCGCCCGGGCATCGGTTACCTTCCTGGCATATGCCCCGTGAGGCGTCCGCCGGAGGAGTCGTCGTGCGAGACCTGGGGAGCGAACTGGAGGTGGCCGTCATCCGGCCCCACGGCCGCTCCCTCTGGGCGCTTCCCAAGGGTCATGTGGACCCAGGGGAGACGCCCGAGCAGACGGCGGCCCGCGAGGTGTGGGAGGAGACGGGCCTGAGGGCCTCGCTCGTCGCGCCGTTGGGGGAGATCCGCTACGTCTACCAGTTCCGCGGCCAGCGCATCTTCAAGCGCGTCCACTTCTACCTGTTCCGCTACCAGTCGGGCGTCCTGGGAGACATCCAGCACGCGGGACACCGGGTGGAGGTGGATGAGACGCGCTGGGTGCCACTGGCGCGGGTGGCGGCCCTGCTGGGCTACAAGGGCGAGAAGGCCATCGCCGCGCGCGCGGCGAGGATGCTGCTGCGCGCGGGGGCCAGTCTCGTCCTCTCCGGGGTGCGCCCGGAGGGCACCGGGGACTAGATGCTGCCGTCCTGCTGGGGCTTCTCGCCCTGGGTGTACTTGCCGGTGAGGGCCTCGCGCACGTCGCGGTCGAACTTCACCCGGCCGGTGGCCACCTCGCGCAGGGAGAGCACGGGCGGCTTGTTCTTGGAGGTGTCGATGATGGGGCGGGCACCGGCCATGAGCTGGCGGGCACGCTTGGCCGCCAGCAGCACGAGCGCGAAGCGGTTGTCGACCAGGGGGAGGCAGTCTTCGACTGTAACGCGAGCCATGGTGCGGAAGTCCTTCGCTGGGTACGGATGGAGAAGGGAGTCAACCTAAAGAGTGACCCCCACCGAGTCAAGGAAGGATGGAGCCGCCAGCCGAGCGGGGGAAGTGGGACCGGAGGAAGGACGCCCGTGTGCTAACTTTTCCGGAGTTCAATGGCTTTCCAGTGGATGATGCTCCGCTCCTTCTTCTCGTGTGACTTCTTCGATGCGTGCCGTCCCTGAACTCGAGCCAGCCTCGTCCGAGGTGAATTGGCGGCAGGGTGTGTGGAGCTCCCGGACGGTCGGGCTGCTCTGCGGGATCATCCTCGGCTTCTTCGCGGTGGATACGCTCTTCCTGGACCGCTTCAGCGCCTGGGTCCTGGGACTGCGCGCGGTGTGGGCCCTGAACATCATGGCCTACCCGATCCTCATCCGGAGGGGCTCCGACTCCTGGCTGGGCCCGCTCACGGATCTGAACGCGCTGATCTCCAGCGTGTGTGTCCTGGGGATCTGCCAGGCGATGGGAGGCGTGGGGAGCCCCTACTTCGTCATGGTGTCCACCCAGCCGCTGGCCACCGCCCTGGTGCACCACCGGCGCAGGCGGGCGACGCTCGTGAGCGGCACGGTGTGCTGCGTGGGAACCCTGATGCTCCTGCGGAGCTGGGGGGAGCCGTCCACCATCGAGGCGCTGACGTGGATGTTCATGATGCTGGGGATGACCCTGCTCGCGGTGTACTTCTCCCAGCAGACGCTCAAGGTCCAGCAGGCGGAGCATCAGGCCCGGCTCGAGCGCGCGCGCCGCGAGTCACTGGAGGCGCTGGCCCTCAGCGAGCACCGCCGGGCCCAGTCGGAGAAGCTGGCCATCGTGGGCCGGCTGGCGTCGGGCGTGGCGCATGAGATCAACAACCCCCTGGCCTACGTGGGCTCCAACGTCGACTTCGTGCGCAAGGAGCTGCTGGCCAACCAGGGGGAGTCCTCCCGCGAGGAGCTGGCCGAGGTGCTCGCGGAGACACGCGTGGGCATCCAGCACATCCGCCAGGTCGTCGCGGACCTGAGGGGCTTCGCGCGCATGGACGCCAACGAGCCGACCGAGTGCCGCCTGGCGGATGTGGTGGCCGATGCCATGAAGCTGGCCTCGCTGCGGCTCAAGCACGTGCCGTTGCGGCGGGTGGACGTGCCCCTGGATCTGCCGGAGATCTTCGTCGTGCGGCAGCGGCTGGTGCAGGTGGTGCTCAACCTGCTGGTCAACGCCGGGGACGCGCTGGAGTCGCACAAGGTGGAGCGTGGCGAGGTGGGGGTGGTGGGGCGCTGCGAGCAGGGGCGGGTGGTGCTGCTCGTCGAGGACAACGGGCCCGGCTTCCCCTCGCACGTGCTGTCCCGGCTCTTCGAGGCCTTCTTCACCACCAAGAGTCCCGACAAGGGCACCGGCCTGGGGCTCAACCTCTCGCGCGAGCTGGTGGAGCAGTTCGGCGGCACGCTCACCGCCTACAACCGTCCCCAGGGCGGGGCGTGCCTGCGCATCGAGCTGCCCGCCCATCAGTCCGACTCCTCCGATGAGGAGGAGCCGGAGCCCAAGGGGAAGGGTCAGGGCGTCACGGGCTGCGCGTGAGCCGGCCGCAAGCGCAGGATGAGCCACAGGCTGAAGAGGGCGAACAGGGTCACTACGCCCTCCGCGGCGAAGGGGCCCCCCGCTTTCATCGCCACCACGGCCGCTCCGTTCATGAGCGCGTGGGTTCCAACGGCGAGCCAGTACCAGCGCCGTTGGTTTCGCAGGAACCGCTGGAGCACCAGCACCGTCATGGCGATGTGGAGGAGCATCGCGCCCACGCGCTCGTAGGCACCCAGCAGCGGCTCCCACCATCGGATCGCGGAGATCTGCGCCTTCGCCGCACGCACCTGCTCGAGCTGCTCGGGCGCGAGCGGCAGCGTCGAGACGTCCATCCGCGAGAGGACCACCACGTTGATGAGGCCGATGATGGCGAGCCCGCCGATGAGCACCGCCGACTCGAGCCCTCCGTGCCCGGCCCCGAAGCCGATGGCGTTCCTCCACGTCCGCTGGTCCTTCAACGGGTACTTGAACGCGATGAGCCGCGCCGTCTCCTCGAAGAGCCCGGCGGTGAGGCTCAGCACGGCGATCCAGACGTTCATCAGGACGGCCGAGGCCTTCAGCTCGTCCATCAACAGGTACTGGATGACCTGGATCGCCGGCACCCGGGTGAAGAGCTGCGAGAGGGCAAAGGCCAGCGCGCCGATGCCGATGACCCGCCAGGCCACGCCGAACCTCCGCCGCACCCACAGCACCACCACCACCGGCATCAAGATGTCGAAGGTGATCGCCGCCACGAAGCTGGCGATCAGCCGTACGTCGAGTCCAGAGAACACGCACACCCCTCCCTGGGCCCGAACCTAGAGCGGAAGGGGCGTGGGCCCAAGGGACTACGCTACCCGTTCCACCTCTTTCGACTCCTCGTCGAAGCGCTCCACGAGCCGCTGGGGCGTGTCGTTGAACATCAGCCGGAGCACGTCCGGGCGCGAGTAGTGCCCCGCCGGATCCGCCACCGCCTTGGCGAGCGGGATGAGCCCCAGGTCGAGCTCCGCGTACACGAGGCCCTCGGTGCGCTCATCGAGAGGCTGTGACAGCGGCCGGCCATCCGGGCCGTAGATCATCGCGAAGCCGCCTCCGGCCAGCAGCATCTGCGCGCGGTCCGGCGCGTCGCACAGCAGGGCCGTCATCTCCTCGGAGACCGTGGCGCACGAGCCGATGACGAAGCACTGCCCCTCCACCGCGTACATCTGGCTGGCGGCGAGGTTCACCTCGGGCCCCAGCGCGTACGCCATGCCCCGGTAGAGCGAGAAGCTGGGCCAGGAGGCCACGTGCACCTGCTCGCCCTGGCTGAACATCGCCTGCTTCACCAGCGGTTGGATGTGCTCCCAGCAGTTGAGCGCCCCCAGCTTCCCGAGCGCCGTGGCGTGCACCTTCAGGTCCCCACCGTCGCCCTCGCCGAACACCGTGCGCTCGGCGTGCGTGGGCTTGAGCTTGCGCCGCGCGGCGATGAGCTGCCCCTCGGGGCCGATGAGGGCCTGGCCCATGTAGAGACTGGCCCCGGAGCGCTCGCTGTAGCCCATCACCACGTGGATGCCGTGCCGCCGGGCCGCCTCGCGCAGCCGCCCCATCTGGGGACCATCCACCTCGAGCGATTGGTCGAAATAGCGCTGCACGAACTGCATGCCCCAGCCGGGCGCGCCGAGCCAGATCCAGAACGGATAGCCGGGCAGCCACGTCTCCGGAAAGGCGATGAGCGAGGCACCCTTGTCGGCGGCCTCGGCGATGAGGCGCACCGCCTTGTCCACACCGGCGTCGAGGTCCAGGAACGCGGGAGCGGCCTGCACGGCCGCGGCCTTGAATCGGGGATGGGTCTTGGTCATGGCCCATCCGTATCGCACGTCACGGAGGACCGCTCGACCGGGTGGCGGTGAAGAAGGCGGGTGTCGCTCGCGGCCATCGAGCGCTGAGTCGCTCACCGGCCCGGCGATCAGGGAGGCGCTCGCCCGGACGAAGGACTTCCCGGGGGCCTCCGGAACCCTCACGCAGGATGCCCACCGCAACCCCGTGAAGCCGGCCGTGGTGGCCGCGTCGCGGCGAGGGGCTGGCAGGCTTCCTTTTCTAGCGGCGGATGCCCGCTGCCCGGGTGCCCCGGAGTGCCGATGTTGGAGGAGGACACGCTGCGGGGGCGTCCGAAATGCAGGATGTGCGCGACATGAGAGCCGCTCGAGGGGTGGCACACGAGACAGCCGCTGAAGGTTCGGTGAGCAAGGTCGTGCTGATCGCCTCGGTGGCCGCCGTGGGCGGCTTCTTGTTCGGTTTCGACACGGCGGTCATCAACGGTGCCGTCGGCGCCCTGGCGTCGACCTTCCAGGCTGGAGACGCTGCCATCGGCCTCTCGGTGTCATCGGCGCTCCTCGGCTCGGCCCTCGGGGCGTTCATGGGCGGACGCCTGGCGGATCGTCTTGGACGGATCCGGACGATGGTGGTGGCCTCGGTGCTCTTCACCGTGAGCGCGCTGGGCTCCGGCTTGGCCTTCAGTCTCTGGGACTTCAGCGTGTGGCGCCTGATGGGCGGCATCGCGGTGGGCATGGCCAGCGTCATCGCCCCCGCCTACATCGCGGAGATCGCCCCGGCCCACCTGCGGGGACGGCTCGGTTCGCTTCAACAACTGGCCATCGTCGTCGGCATCTTCTCGGCGCTGCTCGTGGATTACGGCATCGCCGCCGGGGCCGGCTCCGCCGAGAATCCCTTCTGGCTGGGGCTCGGGGCGTGGCGGTGGATGTTCCTGTCCGAGCTGCCCGTCGCCATCCTCTATGGCGTGGGCGCGCTCATGATTCCCGAGTCCCCCCGCTACCTGGTCGCGAAGCAACGTGATGACAAGGCGCGGGAGGTGCTTCGCTCCATCATCGGGCGTGCCGCGGCCGCGAAGGTGATCGAGATCCGCCAGAGCCTCTCCTCCGAGCAATCCACCAAGGCCGTGAGCCTCCGGGGCCGGTTCGGGTTCCTCCCCATCGTCTGGATTGGCATCGGCCTGTCGGCGTTCCAGCAGTTCGTGGGGATCAACGTCATCTTCTACTACTCGAGCGTCCTCTGGCAGGCGGTCGGGTTCTCGGAGAGGAACTCGCTGATCATCACCGTCATCACCAGCGTGACCAACATCGTCACCACGTTCATCGCCATCGCCACGGTGGACCGCTTCGGGCGCAAGCCGCTGCTCATCATCGGCTCGGTGGGCATGGCGCTGACACTCGGGACGATGGCGTACGTGTTCGGTACGGCCGGCGTGGACCCCTCGGGCAATCCCGTGCTGCACGGGGCGGCGGGGCCCATCGCGCTGGTGGCCGCCAACCTCTACGTCTTCTGCTTCGGACTGTCCTGGGGCCCGGTGGTGTGGGTGCTGCTCGGAGAGATGTTCAACAACCGCATCCGAGGCCATGCGCTGGCGATCGCTGGCTCCATGCAGTGGATCGCCAACTTCGTCGTGTCCGCCACGTTCCCCGCGCTGCGGACCGCGGGCCTGGGACTGGCCTACGGCCTCTACACCGCCGCCGCGGTGGCCTCGTTCATCTTCGTGCTCATGTTCATCCGCGAGACGAAGGGCAAGGAACTGGAGGAGATGTAGCGGCGCGGCTCGTCCGCGCCCTCAGTCCTCCAGCGCGGACACGTCCGGGCAGGTCGAGGCACTGCCCTCCTCGGAGTCATCCCAGCTCCGCTTCGAGTAGGTGAGGCGGAAGCTGGCATCCCAGCACTCCACCTGGTTGGCGGTGCGTCCCGCGGGCAGGTCTCCGCCCGTCACCGACGCGAACCCCACGCCCCCCTGGTCGCGAGTCCATCGGCTGACGATGGCCACGTCCTCCCTCCGTCCTCCGAGGATCATGTCGACGTCGCGGATCAGGAACGCCATCTCCGCCAGTCCCCCGGGAATCTCACGGTATGTGTAGATGAACTCGGGCTTCAGCGAGCGCTCGGAGGGTACGAAGTGCATCTGCACGCGGATGGGCAGCGCGCGCGTCTGGTAGAGGATGTTCAGCTGATCCAGGTCCCTGTGCCCTTTCGTTTCGTAACCGTGGTCCCTCGCTTCCGCGAGGAGCAGCTGCACGGTGCCCTCGCCCTTGCGCAGCCCGCCCTCCGGCTTGAAGGTCCCCATCACGGCGCTCCACCAGCCCTCCTCGCCTGAACCCTTGCGGCGGAGCTGGAGCAGGTACCTGAACTGCTCGGGCTCGCGGTTCATCACGAAGCGCAGCTCGTGGCCGGAGATTTCCGCGTCGTCCCAGGGTCCCCAGACGCGCAGCTCCGATGCGCGCGTCGTCGGCCGCAGCTTCCGGATGCGCTCCAGGACGGTGAGCAGTCCGTCCAGCCCGGTGTTGAACTCGTCCGAGACCCTGCGCGTTTCCACGTAGCGCTGGGAGATGTTCCCCAGGGCCTGAAGCTCCGTGCGCTGGCCGAGGCCTTGCTCGCTCACGGACTCCCCGGTCCCGGGAAGCTTGGCGGTCAGGTCCTCGCGCGTGGGCAGGGCGTTGAGGAACTCGAGGTCGTCGTTGGAGAAGTTCCCACCACACGAGGCGGTGAAGCAGCCCAGGAGGAGGAGCCAGCAGGTCCGCATCACGCGCTCCTTGTCAGAGGCGGTACGTCAGGAGCGCCCCGAGCTCCCAATAGCCCAGGGAGCGCTTCGCATCGACGTTGTAGAGGAGGTAATGGACGCGGGCGCGTCCGGTGAGCTCGAAGCGCTCCAGGAGCCGCCAGTGCACGCCCGTCACGAGGCCCGGGGTGAGCACCGCGTAGAACTGGTCCGGGAGACTCGCGTCCTCGAAGTCTCGGACCATGACCAGATAGGACAGCCGCGCCCCGACGAAGGGCGACACCCTGCCCAGGGGCCACTCGGCCACCAGCGAGGTGCCCACCGTCAGCAGCGAGTAGCGGTAGTCCAGGCCCGAGAGGGTGGGCAGCTCCAGGGTGGCCCGCTGGCTTCCCAGCGAGACATCGAAGTCCCAGCGCCAGTTCTCGCGGAAGTAGTGGTGCAGGCCCACCTCCAGGCCCAGCAGCGGGGTGGAGAGGAAGAGGTTCTCGCGCGTGGGCGCATCGAAGAAGGAGTGGTAGCCGCCGGTGAGCCCCAGCGTCCAGGCCGTGCGGAGCGCGCGCTCCCGAGGCGGTGCGCCCTTCACCGGGTCATCCGAGAAGGGCGCGTCGCGCAGCAGCGACTCGTCGAGCACCGAGGTGCGCCCGCGCCGGACCTCCGCCAGGCCGATGCGCAGCCGGTCCGGCAGCCGGCGCTTCACCGTGTACGTGCCCGGGGCGAGCGCCACGCGCCGCTCCGAGTCCGCGGCCTTGTCCAGCTCGGCCACCACGGCGCCTCGCGGATCCACGAAGTAGTAGGCCCCGGCGGGCGCGGTGGCGGGCACCAGCAGTCCCTCGTCGTGTACCCGCAGGTCCGTCAGCACCAGGTCGCCGTTGCCGGCCAGGTCGTAGCTGAAGGTGGGGTGTTGGGGCCCGGCGCTGCTGTCCGCGGTGTCCGCCACGGTGCGGGCGTAGGCATGGGAGTAGGCCTCGAAGAGCGTCACCTGCCCGTCGCCCGAGCGGTCCGCGTCTCCCATCAGCCCGCTGACCAGGTGGTGGGAGAAGTAGCTGGCTCGCAGCAGGTCCGACTCCTGCGAGTCCTCGTCCGACGCACTGGAGGTGAGGATGACGAGCCCCCGCGCCTCCCGTGGCGCCCCCGCGTCGATGGCGAAGGCCGGCGCGCGCCGGGCCCCCTTCGTCCGCGTGAGCGCCCCCGAGCGGCACGAGTCCAGGATGGCGATGCGGATGTCCGCGGGTGCCGCCGACAGCCGGCGCTTGAGCGCCTCGAGCTCCACCGCGCTGTCCCCCAGCCGCAGCGAGCCGTCCTTCGCATGGCCCGAGTAGTAGACGATGAGCGCGGTGCGCTCGCCCCGGGCCCGCGCCGCCCGGACGCCCGTCTCCAGCTCGGCCAGCGCCTGGTGGAAGTCCTCCGCGTCCTGGTCCAACAGCAGCCGCGCGTCGCCGCGCGCCACGCCGCCGAGCCGCAGCAGCAGGTCGTGCATCTTGCGCGCGTCGTCCCGGGCGAAGCGCAGCGGCCGGGTGTCCGCGCCGCCCTCGTCGTTGCCCACCACCAGCGCGAAGCGGTGCGGCGTCTCCGCCCGGACGGCCGCGGCCAGCAGCAGCACCACCAGGGCAAGCGCCTGGCCGTAGCCCACGAGGCGTCTCATGGCTTGCGCAGCAGCCAGTGCGTCTCCTCGCCGTCCACGCCCAGCGAGGTCATGGCCTCCACCTTCCTCCCGGCGGCCTCCCAGGCCCGCCGCGCCTCGGCGGCCACCGCCTCCGCCTCCAGCGGCTTCTCGGAGAGCACCATCACCACGCGCTCGTAACCCCCGGGGGTGAACGCCACGCTGTCGGGCAGCCAGTGCCTCCCGGCGCCCGCCTCCACGGGAAGGCTCGGCCCCGACTCGGGGTAGAGCGACGACACCACGCCGGCCTCGTCCACCGACACCGCCAGCACGTACCGGTACGTCCCCGCCACGTACCCCAGCCGGACCTGCTCGTCCGGCAGCAACTCCTCGGTGTCGCCCGGCAGGACGGCGCGCTGGGGCCCGTTGCCTCCGATGCGCAGCTCCGCCGACGCGCCTCCCTTGAGCCGGTTGCCCGCGGGGGGCTCGGACAGCAGCGGACGCACCGCCACGGCCAGCAGCACCGTGGCCGCCACCGCCACCAGCAATCCATTGAGCCGGGGCCTTGTCTTCTCCGCCGGCCCCTCCTTCACGATGCGCTCCACCCCGGCCGCGAAGCGCTCGAAGGGCACTTCCGCCTCGAACCGGGCCTGGTTCGCCTCGAGGCCCGCGAGCACCGCGTGACACTCCGCGCAGGCGGCCACGTGCTCCCGGGCGCGTTGGGACTCCGCTTCGGGGAGCTCTCCAACGTGCAGCCGCCGCAGCGTCCACTCCGACAGGTGCGCGCTCATGGGACCTTCAGCTCCTCGTTCGTCAGGGTGGCGAACTGCTCCAGCCGCTTGCGCACCGTGGGCACCGAGCGCCCCAGCACCGCGGCCACCTCTTCCATCGTCATTCCATCCACCCAGTAGTGCACCACCGCCGTCTGTGTCTCCAGGTCCACCCGGGACAGGAGCGCGCGCACCAGCTCCCGCGTCTCCATCACCTGCGCCCCCCGGTCTCCCTCGGGGCGGGCCAGCTCGTCCCGCTCGAACCAGCGCCGCCAGGGCGCCCGCTCCGAGCGCAGCTGGTTGAGGCAGTGGTGGGTGGCGATCTTCATCAACCACGCCAGCGGCGAGGACTCGGCGCGGAACTCATTCGAGTGGGTGAGGGCGCGGGCGAACACCTCCTGCATCGCGTCCTCCGCCTTGGTGGCGTCCTTCAACAGGTAGCGGCAACGTCCATACACGCTGCCGCCATATGCCGAGTACAGCTCGCGCAGGAACGCGCGCCGATCCTTCTGACCACCGTCGATGACCTTCAGGGCCGGTTGGGGCGTTCCCGACAAGAGCTGCCTCATGGGGTTACGGAGTGGGCTCCCCCGAGCTTACAACGTGGAGTAGGCCGCCGGGGTGAAGACGCAGCCGGTGGCCTCGGTGCCATAGCCCACCCGAGGGTCATAGCTGGCGCGCATGAAGCGGCTGATGAAGTTCGTGTCCCAGCACTCGTTGACGGTGGCCTCGCCGACGAGGTCCCCGCCCGACAGCCGGACATCCGAGCGGCCAGCGCCCCCCTGCTGCCAACGGCTCTTGATGGTGAGGACCTCGAGCTGGCTGGTGGTGTTGTCCGGCTTGTACCAGTCCTGGGTCAGCTTGAAGTTGAACTCACCGCCCTGGCCCGGGGTGGCGGCGTAGCGGTAGTCCGCGTCCGCGCGCCGGGTGGCGTCCTGGTCGTCACGCACCTGGCGGAACGCCGCGTCCACGGTGGCGGCGCTCTTGTCGTCCAGGCGCGAGTACTTGACCGTCATGCGGCCGACGTTGTCGTCGTTCTCGGGCAGCGTCCGCTGCCGGTCCCAGTCGAGGGTGAGCTCGCCCTGGCCGAAGCCCCTCATCGGCTCGCCGGCCTCGTTCAGCGCGGCGGTATGCGTGCCGGTGATGACGTCCACGAAAGCCGAGTCGTCCGCAGTCTTCGCCTTGGCCGAGACGGTGTAGCTATAAGTGTTGTCGCCCGTCTTCTTCACGGTGAGCTTCCAGGTGTTGCGGGCCAGCGCCTCCGTGTGCGGGCCCCACACCGCGGTGTCCTCGGTGACGGTGGTGGGCTTGTGCTTCGTCACCGCGTCCACCAGACGCAGTACCGCCAGCGTGCCGCCGTTGACCACCGCGGTGGTGCGGCGGGTCAGCTGGTAGAGGTCGCTCGTCCGTCCCTCCCCGGCCTGCGCGCTCACGTCATCCACCACCAGCGCCTGGCCGCTCTCCTGTGGCGTCTTCACCTCCACCAGCTCCTGGGTGGGGAGCACGGAACGGAACTCCTCCTCGCGGTCCATACGGCCACAGCCAACGAGCATCAGGGCGGCGAACAGCAGGTTCTTGCGCAGCGTCATGGGTAGGTCCCCCTCGGGTTTCCGCCCGGCCTCCATGGCCGGTGCGGGTCATTCGTCCGTAGGGACACGGCAGGGGTCCAAAAACAGAAAGTCGATTTTCAGAAGACGAAAAACCCAGGGATTCCAGGCCCTTGGAGGTCCCCTGGCTGCCCACCAGGCATACCGGACGGGGGCTCCGACGGGGAAAAGGACCCGTTCCTAGGTTTGCCGCATGGAAACGCGACACCCCAACCATCCCGGGGACATGGGAACCGACGCCTCGCTCGCGGAGCGGGCTCGTACACCAGAGGAAATCAACGCCCGGGGCCGGGCCATCGAGGTGTTGCTGGACGCCGGTGTCCCGTTCCTGGTGGGCGGGGCCTACGCCTACGCCACCTATACGGGCATCTACCGGGACACCAAGGACCTGGACCTGTTCCCTCGCAAGTGCGACGCGGAGCGGGCGCTCGTGGTGCTGGAGAAGGACGGCTGGCGCACCGAGCGGGCCGACGAGGTGTGGATCTACAAGGCCTACCGGGGCGAGTACTTCGTCGACTTCATCTTCTCTTCCGGCAATGGCGTGGCCACCGTGGACGACGAGTGGTTCGTCCACGCGAGGTCCGCCACCGTCTTCGGCCACCACTGCCTCATCGCACCGGCCGAGGAGATGATCTGGTCCAAGGCCTTCGTGAACGAGCGGGAGCGGTATGACGGAGCGGACATCAACCACCTCATCCTCAAGATGGGGACGGGGATGGACTGGGAGCGGCTGCTGCGGCGCTTCGACCGGTACTGGGAAGTGCTGCTCAGCCACCTGATGATGTTCCGCTTCGCCTACCCGTGTGAGCGCGACCTCATCCCCACGTGGCTGATGACGGAGCTGATGTCGCGCACGCTGGACACGCTCAAGGAAGGCAACTGGGACGAACGGCTGTGCCGCGGGAATCTCATCTCGCGGGTGAACTACGCGGTGGACATCCATCACTGGGGCTACGGTGATGGACGGTCCTGGGACGAGCGAGATCGACAGAAGGGGGAGGCACGTGGCGCGGGATGCGAGCTCGAAAATACGGTTGGCGGCGGTCGGTGACCTGCACTGCCGCGAGGACCAGCACGGCCGCTTCCGCCAGCTCGTCAAGCAGATCAACGCGGAAGCGGACATGCTGTTGCTCTGCGGGGACCTGACGGACCGGGGGATGGTGGAGGAGGGCAAGGTGCTCGCCGAGGAGCTGTCGGCCCTCCGGGTGCCGGTGGCGGCGGTGCTCGGCAATCACGACTACGAGCACAACCAGGCCAAGGAGATCTGCGGCGAGCTGTCACGGGCGGGGGTGCACATCCTCGATGGCGACCACTTCATCTTCGAGAAGATGCTGGGCGTGGCCGGGGTGAAGGGCTTCGGCGGCGGCTTCGGCAACGCCACGCTGCAGGCCTTCGGCGAGGGACAGACGAAGTCCTTCGTGCAGGAGGCGGTGACCGAGTCGCTCAAGCTGGAAGCGGCGCTCAGCCACCTGGATACGCCGAAGAAGGTGGTCATCATGCACTACGCCCCCGTTCCCGAGACGCTGGAGGGCGAGAACATCGAGATACGTCCCTTCCTGGGGACGAGCCGCCTGGCGATGCCTGTGGACCACTATGGGGCGGAGGCCGTCTTCCACGGACACGCGCACCACGGTGCGCCCCAGGGGAAGACGAAGAGCGGCATCCCCGTCTACAA
The DNA here is from genome assembly GCF_024623785.1 of Archangium lipolyticum. Taxonomy (NCBI): domain Bacteria; kingdom Pseudomonadati; phylum Myxococcota; class Myxococcia; order Myxococcales; family Archangiaceae; genus Archangium; species Archangium lipolyticum. The sequence goes on along the minus strand of NZ_JANKBZ010000018.1, from coordinate 51,570 downwards.
CGTGGCGATGCCGCTCATGACGAAGATGCACCCCGAGCAGCGCTTCCTGCTGCTCGAGGTGTGATGCGGGGACTCAGGGCGAGCCGTTCGCGGCCGGCACGCCCTGCATGAGGTCCTCGAGCTTCAGGGGCAGGGCGTCGAGCACGGACTTCTCCAGCTCGAGCACTTCCTCGCCCGAGCCGCGCGCCCACAGGCGCTTGGGGTTGCCCTTCACCTCGTTGCCGACCGACAGCCGGACCAGCTCCTTGCCCTGGGCGTCCAGCAGCGCCACGCCGCGCGAGGAGTCGGAGATGCCGTACCTGCTCCAGCTCTTCGGGCGGGCCTCGCCGAGCGCCGCGGCCTTGAGCTTCTCCAGCGAGCCCAGGAGCGAGGCGACCTTGAACTCGCGGGCCTTGCCGGGCATGGGCGCCACCACCTCCCACGTCTTGGTGTCGAGCGTCTTGGCCAGTTTGACGAGCTCTCCGCCGGCGGCCGGGTGGATGACGATGTGGTGCACGTCGTCGGCGGTGAACGCGAGCGCCTTCTTGTCCTTGAATTCGGACACCGCCAGGTCCAGGACGTTGACGGTGTTGCTGTCCACCAGGGCGAGCACGGAGTCCCGGCCCCACTCGCTCAGCGAGACGATCTGCTTCATCCCGTTCAGGTCCGCCTCGGCGAGGCGCACGCGCAACGGATCGCCCAGGTGGGGGACGAAGAGTGCCTCCACCACGGGCTTCTCCAGGGCGGCCCGCGCCTTCGCCTCCCAGTCCCGCTCGGGGAAGGTGAGGGCCCGATAGCCCTTGAACGTGGACACCATGCTCGCCACCCGCTCTCCATCCGCGCGCAACGCCACCGGCTTCGTGAGCTGCCAGGGCTTGTCGGTGCTCGCGCGCTCCAGGGTGAAGGCGTTCTTGCGCGTCTTCACCTCGATGCGCAGCAGCGAGGGCTCGTTCACGGGGAACGCCTCGTGATCCCTCCAGTCATGGGTGCGCTTCTGCACCGCGAAGCGGAGCGAGCCCTGGGAGGAGTACACGGCCGGGTCTCCCTCGCGGCGCACGTACACCGAGCCGTCGAAGCGGTTCTCGACGCCGGTGTGGAACGTCAGCGTGCGCTGGCGGGAGGGCTCCTCCGCCCCGCCGCCCTTCGCGTCCGGCACATACGCCCTGGCCGTCACGGTGACGACGGGCGGCTTCAGCCCGTAGCGCTCCAGGTCCGCGTCGGTGGGGTTCTTGTCCAGCACGCTCAGGAACTTCGCGGAGGCGAGCTCCTGGGTGAGGGCGTCCACCTCGGTCTTGTTGGCCAGCGCGGACACCGGCGCGGTGACGCGCCACTGGCCCTCCACGAGCTGCATCTCCGTCTTCGACCCCGTCATCTCCACGGAGAGGTGCGTGAAGACGGGCGCAGGGGGCGCACCGCCGTCCTGGCCGCGCTCGCCGGGATCGTGGGTGACGAAGAGCTTGTCTTCCACTTCCTTGCGCTGGGCCTCCTGCTCCTCCGGCTTCATCACGCCGAAGTACGTGTAGAGCCCGAGCCCACAGGCCGCCAGGGTGGCGGCCAGCACACTGACGAGGTTCTTCTGTCTGGCGTTCACTTGTTTCGCCTCGAGAGCCAGATGGCCAGCCCCACGCCGAGCAACGACAGGGGCAGGACGTCGGTGGATACGAACCGGATGCGGTTGAGCATCTCCGCATCCAGCTCCAGGGTGGACGTCGCGCGGTCGGGCGGGCGGATGGTGATCTTCTCCACCTGCTGGGTGGCCCACCCGAGCGCGTTCATCACCAGGTTGCGGTTGCCCTCGTGGCCCCAGTTGGAGTCCAGGAGGAGCTCCGAGTCACCCACCACCACGAGCCGCGCCTCGTCGAAGCGCTTGACCAGCGCCTTGGAGGTATCGCGCGTGCTTGCCATCACCAGGTTGAGCTGCCCCTTCTTCTCTCCCTCGGTGGGGGCCGGCTTGTCGTCGGGCGTCGTCTCCACCCAGCCGAAGGGCGAGGTGAGGATCACCGGCGTCACCTTCACGCCCTCGGCGAGGCCCTGGCTCAGCCCGCTGATGCTGCGCGCGGTGGGGAACTCGATGTTGAGCTGCCGCTGGCTCAACGGCAGGGAGATCTCATGCCGGCCGAAGAAGAGCGAGAGGACGACGTAGGGGCTGCCACCGTTGAACTGACCATCGGCGACCACGCCCTTGTCGAGCTCCACGCCGTACTCGGCCAGCAGCTTCGCCAGCTCCGGGCCGGGCTCGCCATAGGCCTCGGCGAAGTAGAGCAGCCGGCCACCGGCGGCGAGGTACTGACGCAGCGACTCGACCTCCGGAGCGCTGAAGGGGGCCTTGGCGCCAGCGATGAGCACCAGGGAGGCGTCCCTCGGCACCGTGGTGCCGCCCGCGAGGTTCAGCTCCCGGGGGGTGTAGCCCTCCTGGATGAGCTGCTGCTTCAGCTCCGAGAGGCTCGTCGTCCGCCCGCGCTGGCCGGGCATGGGCACCTGCCGGTCCAGGGGCCACTCACCATGGCCCACCACGAAGTAGACCATCTGGTCCTTCACCTTCGTGAGCTTGAGGAGGGCGTTGGTGAGCTCCTGCTCGCTGATGACGTTGAGCGAGGTGTGCGACTCGTTGGCGCCCTCGCCGCGGGTGAGCACCACCGTCGTCTGGCTGTCGCGCAGCTGGTACTTCTGCGCCAGGTCCGGGTGCCGGCGCGGATCCTTGAACGAGTAGTCGAACACGTCCGGCGCCTCGGTGTGGTAGCGCTCGAAGGTGGCCTGGAGGCCCGCGTAGGCGGGGTGATCCGGCTGCACGAAGCCGATGGCCCGCACCGGCTCCTTCAGGCTCTTGAGCGTGCTCACCGTCTGGGGCGAGAGCGTGAAGACCTTCCGCTCGGTGAGATCCCACCGCTGGTTCTTCTTGTGGGCGATGTAGTTGATGGCCACGAGCGCGCCCAGCGTCATCAGCACCATCACCGCCGTGGTGCCGAAGAAGAAGCTGGAGCGGCGCGAGGCGAACTGGCCGAACTGCTTGAAGTTCGTGGCGAAGTACAGGCCCACCATGATCGCGCCGGCCACGGCCTTCGTGGCGGCGATGGCGATGGAGCCCGAGGTGAGGAAGAGGGTGAAGGGGCTGGAGAGCAGCAGCAGCAGCCCGAACACGCCGAGGATCTTTCCGATGTTGGCCGCTTTCATGGGCATCCTCGAGAGGGGCTCACGTCCAGCGCTGCGCCTCCACCGTGCGGTGGCTGAGCAGCAGCGAGAAGAAGATGACGGAGACGAAGAAGACGAGCGCCTTGAGATCCAACACGCCGCGCAGCAGGCCGGCGAGCTGCACGTCGAAGGACACGGCGTTGATGAGGGAGCGCACCGGCTCCTCGGTGCCCTCGGCGAGCCCGCTCAGGAACATCCACGGCAGCAGCACCGCGAAGCTGAGCAGGGCGGCCACCATCTGGCTCTCCGTCAGCATGGAGATGAACATGCCGATGGCCATGCACGTGGCGCCCCACAGCAGCAGCCCGCCATAGCCCAGCAGCACCGTGCTCCACTCGAGCGCGCTGCCGGACTCGCCCTTGCCGAACACGGAGAGGATGACGGGGAAGACGATGGTGAGCCCCAGGGTGGCGGTGATGACGCCCAGGCCGCCCAGGTACTTGCCCAGGACGATCTCCAGGGGCCGCACCGGCGCCGTCATCAACAGCTCGAACGTCCTGTTGCGCTTCTCCTCGGCGAACAGCCGCATGGAGAGGAAGGGCGCCACGAACAGGGTGATGAACATCACCGTGCCCCAGAAGGGCACCGCCACGCCGTCGGTGAGGTTGCGGAACTGCTGCGGCACCTTCTCCCAGCCGTACACCCGGGCCAGTTCCTGGGCCTGCTGGAACTTGTAGAGGTTGTTGATGAAGAAGAACGACGCGAGGGCCTGCATCGCGGTGAAGACCGCGTAGGCCCAGGGCGTGGTGAAGTAGATGGACAGCTCTTTTCGAGCGATCGCCAGCGCGGTGCGCATGGAGTCCTCCGGAACCGTGGATGGGGGAACGCGCGGGCGCTAGGCCGCGGTCAGCTTGATGAAGATCTCCTCCAACGACACGTTCTCCGCCTTGCCGCCGTGCACGTGCGTCAGCTTGCGGATCTCGTCGTACGCCACCACCCGGCCCTGGTTGATGATGAGGACCTTCTCGCAGGTCATCGTCACCTCGGGGAGGATGTGGGTGGAGAGGATGACGGTGTGCTTGCCCGCCAGCCCCTTGATGAGGCCGCGCACCTCGGCGCGCTGGGCGGGATCCAACCCCTCGGTGGGCTCGTCGAGGATGAGCACCGGTGGGGAGCCGAGCAGGGCCTGGGCAATGCCCACGCGCTGCTTGTAGCCCTTGGACAGGTTCTGGATGACCCGGCCCATCACGTCGGACACGCCGGCGAGCCCGCCCACCCGGTCCACCTCGGCGCGAAGGCCGCGGCCGGGCAGCCGCTTGAGCTCGGCGACGAACTTCAGGTACCCGGCCACCGTCATCTCCGGGTACAGCGGCGGGGTCTCCGGCAGGTAGCCGATCCGCCGTTTGACCTCCAGGGGCTGCTCGAAGACGTCGAACCCCGCCACCCGGGCCGTCCCCTCGGAGGGAGGCAGGAACCCGGTGAGGATCTTCATGGTGGTGGACTTGCCCGCTCCATTGGGCCCGAGGAAGCCGAGTATCTGTCCCTCGGCGACCGAGAAGTTCAGGCGGTCCACGGCGATCCGCTCACGGTATCGCTTGGTGAGGTTCTGGACCTCGATCATCGGCATGGGACGGCTCCAGGGAGAAGCACTCGACCGGCGGCCGATATAAAAGCCGTTTCCGACCTGTCAAGGAGGGCAGGCAGGCGTCGGGGAGTGTCGGGGCGGCGCTGGCGAGCCTTGTGCATGACGTGCTTCCAGTGTGTCCTGACGGACACGCCCGGCAGGTTACCTGTGACCTTGACCGGCCCCTAGGAACAACGCAGCGGGTGCTTTATGCCGATCGTGGTGCAGAAGTACGGCGGCTCGTCAGTCGCCGATGTGGAGAAGATCCGCAAGGTCGCACGCAGAGTGAAGGAGACGCGGGACCGGGGCTACCGGGTGGTGGTGGTGGTGTCGGCCATGGGGGACACGACGGACGAGCTGCTGGCGCTGGCCAAGCAGGTGTCGCCGGACCCGGCGCGGCGCGAGCTGGACATGCTGCTCACGTGCGGGGAGCGCATCTCCATGGCGCTCTTGTCCATGGCGCTACAGGAGATGGGGGTGCCGGCCATCAGCTTCACGGGGAGCCAGAGCGGCATCATCACGAATGACGCGCACTCGCAGGCGCGCATCGTGGAGGTGCGGCCCTACCGCATCCAGGACGAGCTGGAGCAGGGCAAGGTGGTCATCGTCGCGGGGTACCAGGGCGTCTCCTACAAGAAGGAGGTGACGACGCTGGGGCGGGGTGGCTCGGACACGACGGCGGTGGCGCTGGCGGCGGCGTTGAGCGCGGAGTCGTGTGAGATCTACTCGGACGTGGACGGGGTGTTCAGCGCGGATCCGCGGGTGGTGCCGGACGCGCGCAAGCTGGAGACGCTCTCGTACGACGAGATGCAGGAGCTGGCGAGCGCGGGGGCGAAGGTGCTCAACGCGCAGGCGGTGGAGTTCGCGAAGGCGAAGGGGATCGTCATCCTGGCGAGGACGGCGCACGGGCAGGGGAGTGGGACGGCGGTGCAGGAGCTGGTGGCGCCGGCGGACACACGGGTGAAGGGGGTGACGGCGGAGGCGGAGATGGCGGTGCTGTCGGCGGCGGTGGAGGAGGTGCGGCTGCCGGAGCTGCTGGAGTTCCTGGACGCGCGAGGGGTGCGCGGCAGGGCGCTGGCGTTCGACGGGTTGCTGGGGCGCGAGGGGCGGGCGTTCATCGCGGTGCCGTTGCAGGACGTGCACGGGTTGGAGGCGCTGAAGCGGGACGTGGTGGCGCGCTTCGGGGAGACGGTGAGGCTGAGGGAGGAGGTGGGGACGGTGACGGCGGTGGGGGCGGGGCTGAACGCGGACTGGAGCTACCTGCGCCGGGCCCTGGACGTGGCGGAGGAGCTGGGGGCGAGGGTGCATGCCGTCCACACCTCGCCACTCCAGCTCACGTTGCTGGTGGACAAGCAGCACCTCAAGCCGCTCACCGCGAGGCTGCACCGCGAGTTCCTGGGCAGCTGAGGGCAATCCGCGAGGACGGGCAGGCGTTGAACTGTCCACGAAAACGCCCTGGAAGGAGCGGAAGACTTCCCACACCGGACCTCATGCTTACCCTCGCAGCCCGAGAGGGTGGAGGCAGGCATGGGAAAGGGTGGTCGGGTCATCGGGGTGTTGGTTTCCGTACTGTGCCTCCTGGGCCTGGTCGGAGGGTGTGAGGATTCCTCCTCCGGCATGGGTGGACGGGATGGCGGCTCACGGGACACCCCACCGCTTCAACGCTCGGACGGCGGGCAGCCAGACATCGGGGATGGAAGTGTGCCGCCGCCACCGGACCCGGATGGAGGCGTGCCGGATGGGGGGTCGATTCCTCCGCATGACACGCAGGCCATCCGCAAGGAGAACGCGCGCCCGGGGACGACGGCGTGGCGCATCGTCAAGAAGGCGGCCAACAACAACGAGATCGAAGGTTACGCGCTCGTCTCCACGGTGTCGCCGGGCGAGCGGGTGCCCATCGCGGTGTCGGTGACGGGCTCGCCCCGCAAGTTCAGCTGGGAGGTGTACCGGCTGGGGTACTACGGGGGAGCGGGGGCACGCGAGGTGGCGCGGGGTGGTCCGCTGCAGGCGGTGCCGCAGGCGCCGTGTCCCGCGCAGCAGCCCACGGGCATCGTCGCCTGCAACTGGACGCCGACCCTGGAGCTGCCGACGAACGGGTGGATGCGCGGGGTGTACGTGGTGAAGCTGGTGCGTGAGGACGGCTTCCAGCGCTACGTGCCGTTCTTCGTGAGGGATCCGAATCCGCGCTCGGAGGTGACGGTGATCATCCCGACCGCGACCTGGCAGGCCTACAACACGTGGGGCGGCACGAGCCTCTACGACGACAAGTTCCGCATCACCGGGGTGGGGCGCGGCTTCCAGGCCTCGTACGATCGGCCCTACTACCGTGGCTACGGCTCGGGCCACCTGCTGGATGACGACCAGGGCCTCATCATGTGGCTGGAGGCGCAGGGGCTGGACGTCACCTACGTGACGAACGAGGAGCTGGACCGCAGTGGGGACGCGCTGCGCGAGGCGAAGGTCCTGATCATGTCCGGGCACGACGAGTACTGGACGCGCACGCTGCGTGACCGTGCCGAGAAGGCGCAGGCCGAGGGGCGGTCGATCATCAACCTCGGCGCGAACCAGGCCTACTGGCAGGTGCGGCTCGAGCCGGCGGCGGACGGCCGGCCGCGGCGCATCATCACCTGCTACAAGGGCGACGCGAGGGATCCGGTGGGGGTGAGGAGCCTGGATCGTTCGACGAAGTTCAGGGATCTGGCCACGCCGCGCCCGGAGAACTCGTTGCTGGGGGTGATGTTCTCCAGCCGCTGGCACCAGTTCGCCTTCCCGACGGTCATCACGAACGAGGGGCACTGGGCGCTGGAGGGGACGGGGCTGAGGAACGGGGACACGCTGTGGCGTGCCAACGGCTACGAGCAGGACCAGGTGGTGGACAACGGCCGTTCGCCCGCGGGGCTGGAGGTGCTGGCCGAGTCTCCCGCGTTGTCGCTGCAGGGGGCGTTCGGCTTCGGACAGATGGTGGTGTTCCGCAAGGGGAACGCGTGGGTGTTCTCGGCGGGTGGCATCGACTTCGTGCACACGCTGGGGACGACGGAGGCGGCGGATCCGCGCGCTGCGCGCATCGTGGCCAACGTCCTCTACCGGGCGTTGGGGAGGCAGGTGCCGCGGGATCTGGTGGTGCTGCCGGCGACGCAGTTGCCGCGAGCGCGAGGTCCCTTCGCGACCGACGTGAGGACGGTGGCCGGGCAGCCGGGGCGGCGGGGTGATCAGGATGGTGAGCAGGGCCGTGGACTGCTGGCCGCGCCGGTGGCGGTGGCGGTGCTGCCCGGAGGTGGCTGGGCGGTGGCGGACGCGCTGGCGAACGAGGTGAAGCGGGTGGGGTCGGACGGGAGCATCTCGACGCTCTCCTCGGTGAAGCTCAACGGCCCGATGGGGATCGCCGCGGACGCGCAGGGGAACGTCTACGTGGCGGACTCGGACAACTACTGCATCCGCCGCATCACGCCGGACGGGACGACGACGGTGTTCGCCGGGGCGGTGATGGAGCCGGGGCTGATGGATGGACCCGCCGCGCAGGCGCGCTTCAACCAGCCGGCGGGGCTGTTCGTCACGCCGCAGGGGGAGTTGCTGGTGGCGGATCTGGGCAACGGCGTCATCCGGCGGATTGATCTGCTGACGCCGGGCAATCCGGTGACGACGCTGCCGGCGAACCTGTGGCTGTACCGGCCGTCGGCGGTGGCGGCGGCGCCGGACGGGACGGTGTACGTGGTGGAGACGGGGATGTCGCGCGTGGTGGCGTTGCGCAACGGCACGGTGAGCGTGCTGGCGGGAACTCCGCCGGGAGGCTTCGCGGAAGGGCAGGGCGAGGACGCGCGGATGCTGCCGTACCTGGGCATCGCGGTGCTGCCGGACGGGAGCGTTGCGGTGTCGGATCCGGGCAACTACCGGGTGCGGCGCATCTCTCCGAACGGGATGGTGACCACATTGGCGGGCTCGGGCCGTTTCGGGGCGCGTGATGGGACGGGGGATGACGCGGACCTCGTTCTGCCGGCGGGTCTCGCGGTGGGCCCGGACGGAACGCTGTACGTGGCGGACTCGGGCAACGCGTTGCTGCGCGCCATCACTCCGTAGCGAGTACCTGGTCACTGGCGGAGACCCGTGGGTCGTCGACGCGGGTCTCCCTGCCTGGGGTACAATCACGAGCGTTGCTTCCGGTGGTGCTGCTCGGAGGAACGCATGCGTGACTGGAAGTGGCTTCTTGGTGCGCTCGTGCTGCTCGCCGCCATGGGATGCGGCCATGTCGGTGCGGCCACCATCGACGAGGCGCCCGGCTCGCGGAGCGCGACATCCCGTGCGTTCGATGACGTGCCGGAAGAGGGCGTCCGAATCAAAGGAGGCACGCTCTCCGCACGCATCTGGGCGCTGATCGGTCAGGGGGAGTTCGCCCAGGCCGAGGCGCTCATCGCGGAGGGAACGGCAGCGGGCTTGTTGTCGAAGTCAGTGGCAACCCAGATGCTGGATAGGATCGCGCTGCTGAATACGAAGTTGGGTCAGATTCCCGCTTCGCTTCAGCGTGCGCCCAATTTCCCCTCCCAGCTCAAGGACTACTCCCTGTTCGAGATCAAGCAGATGCTGGAGCGGCGGGATTTCAGCCTGGCGACGCGGGCTCAGCTCGACATGGTCAAGAAGCTGCTTCAAGACCCGGAGCGTTTGATGCAGAAGATGGGGACGGTGAGGTGAACCATGGCTCATCTCGGGCTCGAGGAGTTGGTCCTGAAGTTTCAGATCGCCCGGCAGTCGGGTGACATCGCCAGGCCGAGTGAGGCGCAGATCCGCTTGCACCGTGAGCTGGCCGAGGCGTGCCCGGCGTTTACACAGAACACGCTGTTCCTCGCGTGGTTGCTGCAGCGGCGGCTCTGGACCGCGGAAGATGATGGTAAAGGACCTGAAGAGGCCTTCGCGGAAATCCAGCGACTGTTGGAGCAGGCTGTCCTGGGCTCGTACCGGAGCGCGCCCGCGTTGGTCGAACTCGGCTTCTTCCTGGACACCTACCGCAATTCCCCTCACGAGGCCGCGAAGCTCTACGAGGAATCTGCCGCCAAGGCGTCGGAGACGCTCAAGGATGCGTGGTGGGGATTGATCCGCTATTGGAACGCCGAGCGGACGCGGGAGACCCTGACGAAGGCGCTCCAGTTGGGGGAACTGGCCGAGAATCTCTTCCCAGACTCCCAGGAGATCATCGAGGAGATGACGACGACACGGCGGTACGCTGTCGAGGCAGGCCTGATCGAGCCCACGCGGGGCTGAGCTGGGGTGGGCTCAGCGTCCCGAGCGCATTCCGCCCGGAGGCGGGCCCGGCCTGGGCTCCAGTTCCTGCCGCATGCGCCGCTGATCCGGCGTCGTCTCCTTCGGAAACTCCACGAAGTTGCACATCTCGCACAGCCGGCTGTAGATGCGCTCGCCCACGCGTTCGCGCAGCAGCTCCATCTCGCGCACCGCGCTCTTCGCGTCCTCCGTGGCGCGGTAGCCGCTCGGAGCAGCGGTGCGCGAGCTCCGGCGCTCCGGATCCAGCGAGTAGTTCGTCGCGAAGAGGGTCGTGCGCGCCGCGTTGTAGCGCCGGGCGATCAGCTCATCGAGCGTCTCCATCTCGAATTGGCTGCCGCGCCCCTTGCCCATCTCGTCGATGGCCAGCACCTCGACCTCCGACAGCGGACCGATGATCTCCCCGCCGCTCTTGCCCTCCTGGAAGCCTCGCCGGATGGTGGCGTAGAGCAGGGAGATCTCCACGTACCGGGCCTCCAGCCCCACCTCGAGCACCAGGTGTTTGAGCGTGGCCGCCAGCAGGTGCGTCTTCCCCGTGCCCACCGGACCGCTCAGGATGAAGCCCTTGTTCACTCCCGCTTTGTCGTAGTGGTGGGCGAAGTGCATCGCCAGGTTGCGCGCCCGATCCTGCGCCTCGTTGAAGGCGCGGTAGCCCTCGAAGCCCGCGTGCGCCACCACTCCGGGCAACCCCACCTCGTTGAAGTGCTCGAGCCGCTTCGCCCGCCGCTGGCACACGCACGGCACCAGCACCTCGTAGCGCTTGGGGCCCACCTTCGCGCTGAACGTCTCCTCGCGCACCTCGTACGCGTACCCGCGCCCCTCACACAACTCGCACCGGGCCGAGCACGTGCACACCCGCGCGTGCGCCCTGTCCCCACGCCGTTCGATGACGTACGTCCGTCCCCCACACTCGCCACACACCTCGCCGATCGCCTTCGTGACCATGGCCGCAGGCCATAGCAGAGCGCCCTGACGCGCGTCAGCCCGCTACACGCACGTTCAGTCGGCTACCCTCTAGGCATCCATCAGCCCGAGCCGCCGGCGCACCACCGTCAGCAGCCGGAAGCGCCGGGCCAGCCGCCGTGCGCGGAAGGACATGTACTGCTGATCCGCGTCCTCCCCGTGCGCCGTGCGCCACAGCGTCAGCCGCTCGGAGAAGGGCAGGGCGCGCAGCAGCAGCATCCCCATCAGCGTCTCCTGTGCCTCCATCCGCGCGAACTCGCTGGGGATCTCCCGCAGGACCGTCTCCATCAGCAGGCCGATCCGCGGCGCCAGCACCGGCTCCCTCTCCGCCAGCCGCTCCAGCGAGGCCCGAAGCTGCGCGTGTCGCAGTTCCTCCCACGTTCGCGCCTTCGCGGAGCGCCGGCTGTTCTCACTGCCCGCGCCCGCCGCGCGCTCCCGGTGCTTCTTGATCTCCGCCTCCACCTGCTTGCGGCAGGCGCGCAGGCTGCGCAGCACCGGCTCCCCGGGGCGCGCATCCCACAGGGCCTTCTCCGCTGATCGGGCGATCCCCCGCGCCACCACCTCGAAGGGAACTCCTTGCGCGGCCCAGGACGTCAAAAGCTCCACATCCAGGGCGGACAGCATCAGTCCGCTGCCTCGGATTGCAAGGAAGTAATCCTGCACCAGCTCTTCGAAGCTGGCGCTCTCGGGCAGGAGGCTCATGAGTCGCTACGTCTCCCAGGTGTGTAGCCGGACGGACAGGGGCAAGGCTCCCCCTTACCAGCCGGGACTGACATCGCAACTCACGAAACGCTCCCAGCACAGCCTTCCTGGAATCTTTCCGGCCGCATTGCACCGAGCCAGCATGCCTCGAAGGGCCTGTTGACCCGCCCCGACGCTCCGCGCATAGTGCGCAACCTTCCAGATGGAAATTCCCGAAGAGTCCCGGACACTTGCCGAGCAGGCAAGAGACCGGGCCGGTAGAACCCAGCAGAGGAAACACATGCGCCGCACGCTCCTCCTCAGCCTCCTGCTCATGGCCTCGATGGCCCACGCGCAGGAAAAGAAAGCGCCGCGCGACGCCAACCTCGGCAAGAAGAGCTCCACTGCCGTGGTGGACAAGTCGCTCGCTGGCGACATCAGTCGTAAGAAGGAGAAGCAGGACAACGCGCCCGCGCTCCAATACGACCAGTTCCGTCTCGGCGTTGAAGGCCAGGTCGCCTCCAAGCGCCGCGAGCAGATCGAGTCGCTCAAGAAGATCATCTCGCTGTCGGCGGACGCCAAGGAGCAGCCGGCGCTCCTCTTCCGTCTGGGCGAGTTGTACTGGGAAGAATCCAAGTACTACTTCTTCGAGGCCAACCGTAAGGACGACGAGCTCATCGAGGCGATGAACCGGGGTGACTCGGCCGCCCAGAGCCGCGCCAAGGCGGGCAAGGCCGAGCTGCTCACCCGGCAGAAGCAGTACGGCAAGCTCGCGCTCGAGCAGTACACGAAGATCGTCCAGGACTACCCGGACTTCGAGCGCTCGGACGAGGTGCTCTTCTTCCTCGGCACGTACCTGATGGAGGACGGCCAGGACCGCAAGGCGCTGGTGGCCTTCAAGCGCCTGGTGGAGAAGTTCCCCAAGTCCAAGTACATCCCCGACGCCTACCTGGCCTTCGGCGAGTACTACTTCAACAACTCCAAGGGTAAGCGCGCGGACCTGGAGAAGGCGCTGGCCGCCTACAAGAAGGCCGCCGAGTACCCCGAGAGCCAAGTGTACGCCTTCGCCCTCTACAAGCAGGGCTGGTGCTACTTCAACCTGGCGGACTACACGAACGCCAAGGACAAGTGGAAGGCGGTCGTCCTCTACGGCGAGCTGGCGGGCGCGCAGAACATCGAGAAGGACGGCAACGCGAAGAAGACCAACTCGCTGGCCCGCGAGGCGCGCACCGACTACGTCCGTGCCTATGCGCGCGAGGGTGACGTGATGCTCGCCCGCGAGGACTTCTCCAAGGTGGCCAGCAACCCCGAGGACCGCTTCGCGATGATGCGGACCCTGGCCAACATGTACTACGGCGATGGCAAGGACCGCGAGGCGGCCATCACCTACAACTCCCTCATCAAGGAGAAGCCGCTGTCGCCCGAGGCCCCGGGCTTCCAGGGCCGCATCGTCGACATCGTCCTTCGCATGGGCAACAAGGAGCGCACCGTCACGCAGGTGCGCCGGCTCGTGAAGATCATGAAGGAGGTCGAGGGCTCCGGCGTCATCAAGGACGACAAGGACAAGAAGGCCCTGGCCGAGGCGAAGGATCTGTCCGAGCGCACCCTGTCCAACCTGGCCGTCACCTGGCACAACGAGGCCAAGAAGACGCGCGAGGAGGCCACGTTCGGGTACGCCGACATGATCTACTCGGACTACCTGACGCTCTTCCCGGAGAGCCCCAAGGCGTACGACCTGCGCTTCTTCTGGGCGGAGTTGCTCAACGACAACCTCCAGAAGTTCGACAAGGCCGCGGCCAACTACACGCTCGTCGTCCTCCAGGACGTGAAGCTGCTGGAGGCCAAGGACGAGCAGGGCAACCCCAAGCCGGGCAAGCCGGGCAAGTGGCTGAACAACGCCGCCTACAACGCCGTGCTCGCCTATGACGAGATGGTGAAGGACGCCGAGTCCAAGGGCGCCTTCAAGGACGTCGACACCAAGGACATCCGCAAGAAGGCCGCCATCCCGCAGGGCAAGAAGGATCTGCTGGAGGCCTGCGAGCGCTACCTCAAGTACGTGACCAAGGGCGACAAGCGGGTGGAGATCGCCTTCAAGGCGGCCAACATCTACTACCGCCACAACCACTTCGACGAGGCGGTGCTGCGCTTCAGCGAGATCGCCCTGGGCTCGCCCGAGTACAAGTTCGAGTCCGGCGAGCGCGCCGCGGAGATCGCCGCCAACCTGGTGCTCGACTCGTACAACCTGCTCGAGGACTGGGCGAAGGTGAACGAGTGGGCGCGCCGCTTCTACAACAACGACAAGCTCGCGGTGGGCAAGTTCCGCGAGGACCTGTCCAAGGTCATCGAGCAGTCCGCGTTCAAGCTCGTGAGCCAGCTGGAGGCGAAGAACCAGTTCGCCAAGGCGGCCGAGGCCTACCTGTCCTTCGTGGCCGACTTCCCGCAGACGGAGATCGCCGACGTGGCGCTCTTCAACGCCTCGGTCGACTACTACAAGGCGAAGATGCTGGATAAGGCCATCCAGGTGCGCCAGCGCATCATCGAGCAGTACCCCGCGTCGCGCTTCGTGCCGGAGTGCATCTACAACAACGCGGAGGCGCTCGAGGCCATCGGTGACTTCAGCGAGGCCGCGGACGTGTACGAGCAGTACGTCAACGGCTACGAGGCCAGCCTGTCCGGTGGTGGCAAGGTGGTCGTGGCCAAGAAGGCGGCACCCGCCCGCGGCAAGAAGGGCAAGGGCAAGGGCAAGGCGGCCGCGAGCACCGTGGTGTCCGACAAGCCCGGCCAGCCCCAGAAGTGGGAGGAGTCCAAGGCCCAGGTGGCGCTCTTCAACGCGGCCACCTACCGCGAGGGTCTCGGCCAGTTCAAGGCGGCGCTGGCCCTGCGCGAGCGCTACCTGACCGTGTGGCCCAAGGCCAAGGACGCCGAGGACATCTACCTGTCCATCGTCGACCTGCACGTGAAGACGGGCAACTACAACAAGGCCATGGGTCAGCTCGAGGAGTACGAGCGCCAGTACATCCGCAGCCCCAGCAAGGTGCTGATGGCCGAGGGCCGCATCGCCGACATCTTCGAGAACAAGATGCGCAAGGAGCGCGACACCGCTCGCCTCTACGGCCGCATCCTCGACTACTACGAGAAGCTGCCGCGCCGCATGCAGCAGTCCCTGGAGAAGCCGGCCCTGGAGGCCGTGGCCCGCGCCCAGTACCGCAGCGTGGAGCCGGACTTCCAGTTCTACTCGCGCCTCAAGCTCTCCTGGGGCCGTCCGCCCAGCCCGGACAAGCTCAAGGGCTCCATCGCGGAGAAGAACAACTCGCGCGAGGTGGTGGAGAAGAAGTACGTGCAGACGGTGTCGCTCGGCGCGGCCGAGCCCGCCATCTGCGCCCTGCACCGCATCGGCCTCATCTACGACAACTTCGCCGACAAGATCAGCAACGCCCCCATGCCTCCTGGCATCGACGAGGAGACCGAGGGCGCCCTGCGCGAGGAGTTCGGCAACCAGTCCCTGCCGCTCAAGGAGAAGGCCGCCGAGGCGTTCTCCACCGCCGTGGCCAAGAGCCGCGAGCTGAGCGTCTTCAACTCCTGCGCGGCCGAGAGCCTCAAGATGCTGCGCGACACCTACCGTCCGGAGCAGTTCCCGACGATGGTCGAGGAGAAGGTGGCCCTCTCCAAGGGCCGCGACCTGGCCATCGGGGGCGATCTGCTCGCCGCCATCCAGGACGTTCCTCCGCCCGTCGTCGAGGCGGCCCAGGACGACAAGAGCAAGACCGAGGAGGTGGTCGAGGACGTGTCGGATCTGGCCAAGCGGCTGCAGCAGCAGACCGCCACCCAGGTCGACGGCCCGGCCGCCCCCACCAAGGAAGGCACTCCTCGCAAGTCCGCGGTGGATGATCAGGAACCGGAGGACTTCCTCAAATGAATCGCACCCCCATGATGCGCTCACTCCTCCTGGCCGCGCTCGCGGCACTCCTCGCCACCGGCTGCGCGGGTTCCAAGGCCGCTGGTCCTGGCACTGGCACCACGGGCAAGGCGAACGTGGCCAAGTCCAACGAGCCCGTTTCCATCTCCAACCGCGCCAAGCTCCTCTTCGACGATGCGCTGGGTGCCTTCGAGGCCCAGAAGAAGGCCAACGCCTTCGACTACCCATCGCTCGAGCGCAAGTTCAAGGCCGCGCTGGACGCGGATCAGAACCTCGCCGAGGCCGAGTACAACCTCGGCGTCATCGCCGAGCGTCAGGGCAACCAGAAGGATGCCATCGCCCGCTACCAGTCGGCCCTCCAGAAGAAGCCCTCGCTGCGTCAGGCCTCGGAGAACCTGGCGGTCATCGCCCAGAACAATGGTGACATCGCCGGCGCCGTGGCCATCTACCAGGGCGTCCTGAAGACCTACCCGGACGACGCCAGCAGCCGCGCCCGCCTGGCGGAGATCTACCGGCAGACGGGTGACCACGACAAGGCGATGGAGTTCTCGCGCGCCGCCCTCATGCGCGAGCCCCAGTCCGTCACCGCCTACAAGGTGATGATGCGCAGCTACCTGGAGCGCAAGCAGCTGGCCATGGCCAAGCTGGTGGCCCTGCGCGCGCTGAAGATCGACCAGAACGATCCCGAGCTGCACCACACCATCGGCCTCATCCTCCTGCAGGAGGAGAAGAAGGACGAGGCGCGCATGGAGTTCAAGCGCGCCATCGAGGTCCGCGCCGACTACGTGCCCGCTCACGTGCAGCTGGCCCAGCTGGCCCTCGACGTGGAGGACTACCCCGGCGCCGAGGAGCACCTGCGCCGCATCCTCCAGGCCGACAGCAAGAACGCCCCCGCGCACCTCAACCTCGGCATCGCCTACAAGGGCCAGGGTCAGTTCGACAAGGCCATGCAGGAGTATGACGAGGCGGAGAAGCTCGACCCGAAGCTGGCCGCCATCTACTTCAACCGCGCCGTCATCCTGCACCGAAACAAGGGCGCGCCGGACCGGGCCATCGAGCTGTACCGCAAGTACATCAGCCTCTCGGGGGGTGAGGTCGCCCTCAACGCCGAGCACCCCATCTTCAACCTGCTGCGCGAGGCGGAGTCCATCGTCCAGGCCCAGCGCGAGGCCGTCGCCGCCGAGGAGCAGGCCAAGAAGCTCGAGGAGCTCCAGAAGCAGCAGCAGGAGCTGATGAAGGCCGAGGAGGCCAAGCAGGGCACCGTCAACGCCGCGGGCACCAACGCCCCGGCTCCCACCCAGCCCGCTGGCGCCACCCAGCCCGCCGGGGAAGCCAGTCCCGCCGGCGACACCCAGCCCGCCGCCAACCCGCCGCCCGCCGCTTCCCAGCCGGCTAACGCGCCGCAGCAGAAGAATCCAGCCAAGCCGGATTCGAATGAGCCCACCGACGATCTCTTCTGATCGCGGTGGTAGTGGTCAGGGTGGGGGGATAAATGAGAATCTTCGTCCGCTGGTGCCGGATTCCGGCGCCAGTGGACGTGACGCGGGGACCCCGGAGAGGGGAACCGCTCGGAGGCAGTCATGCGGAAGCTCCTGATGCTGTGTGCGGTACTGGCGGTGGCTCCGGCCTACGCCCAGGACGAGGGTGGGTCGGGCGAGGGTGGCAAGGCGGCTGGTGGTGGCAAGGCCCAGAAGGGTGGTCCGCAGACCATCGACTTCGAGGACGACACCATCGAGGGCGATCTCACCAAGCCGGACGGCGAGTACGTCGAGGCGCGCAAGACGGTCAAGCACTCCAACCTCATCCGTATCCGCGAGGACTTCGAGGACAAGGTGATGCAGTCGGTGGGCGAGCTGTGAAAATCGTTGGGAACCCACCGACGAACGCGTTGTCCTAGAGATCGCCGAAAGCCAACTGGGGAATTTCAATGCCCGTGCCTCTGACACTCAAGGTCTTCAAGGGTGACACCCTCGTCACCGCGAAGGACTTCGAGCGCGACATCATCAAGATTGGCCGTCTCGCCTCGGCGCACCTGTGCCTGGAGGACGAGAAGGTCAGCCGCATCCACTCCGTCATCGAGGTCGCCGCCGACGGCAGCCTGTCCATCATCGACATGGGCAGCGTCGAGGGCACCTACGTCAACGGCAAGCGGGTCAACAAGGGCCAGCTGGTCTTCGGAGACGAGATCAAGGTGGGTGGCACCACCATCCGCCTGGAGAACCCGGCCGCCGTGGCCGCGGTGAACCTGGCGACCGCCGCCGCCACCGTGGCTCCCGCCGCGGCCGCGGTGGCTCCGGCGCCCGAGCGCCCGCTGGCCGCGGGCCTCGCCCAGGCCGCCACTCCGGCGCCGACGGTGACTCCCGCTCCCGTGGCGGTGGCGCCGCAGCCGGTGGCCGCCCCCGCTCCCGTGCAGAAGGCCGCTCCGGCGCCGCAGCCGGTGGCCGCTCCCGTGGCGCATGCCGAGGCTCCGGCCGCCGAGCCCGTTCCGCGCGTGCGCCGGGTGGCTCGCAAGGGCAGCGGTCCGCTCGGTCTGGGCCTGCACTTCATGTGGGGCGACCAGCGCGTGGGCGAGTACTTCCTCGCGCCGGGCAAGAAGCAGTCCTTCACGGTGGGCAGCGCCAAGGGCGTCAACTTCATCATGGGCGACGCCAAGCTGGGCGGCGAGCGCTTCGAGGTGGTGCGCACGGATGGCCAGTCCTTCACCGTGCTCTTCACCGGCAAGATGAAGGGCGAGCTCACCCGCAAGGGCGAGACGATGGACCTCAAGGCCGTCATCGAGTCCGGCAAGGCCAACCACGAGGGCGAGTCCTACGCGCTCACCCTCAAGGAGGATGACTTCCTCTCGGTGGACCTGGGCGGCGTGACGCTCGAGGCCCTCTTCGAGTCGGTGCCCAAGAAGGCCTGGGCGCCGCTGGGCGAGTCGCTGGACTTCACCGTCCTCAACATCTTCCTGGTGACGTTCTTCCTCGGCGCGATGTTCGTCATCGCCGCGGCCAACCATGCCGCCGCGGGCGAGGAGTACGCGGACGAGCTGGCGGGCACCAACGCGCGCATCGCCAAGCTCATCGTCAAGCCGCCCGAGACGCAGAAGAACAAGTTCCTCGAGAAGCTCAACCAGCAGAAGGCCGAGAAGCAGGCCGAGAAGCAGGCCAAGAAGAAGGACGACGGGCAGACGAAGAAGGAAGTCGTCAAGCAGACCGCCCCGAGCTCCAACCAGGCCAAGCCCGACAAGAAGGCCGTGGCCAAGAACATGGCCGCGAAGATCTTCGGCGGGAAGGGCGGCGCCGCGAGCCTCTTCGGCGGTGGCGGCCTGGGCGGTGACCTGAAGGGCGCCATGGGCAACATGTTCGGCGCCAAGGTGGGCGCGGGTGGCGGCTTCGGCGGCCTGGGTCTGCGTGGCGGCAGCGGCGGTGGCGCGGGTGGTGGTGAGACCATCGGCATCGGCGCGGTTGGCACCAAGGGTCGCGGCGGTGGCATGGGTGGTTACGGCTCCGGCGTGGGCGGACTGGGTGGCAAGCAGAGCGTGGAAGTGGGCATCGCGGCCGAGGACGCCACGGTGTCGGGCTCGCTCGACAAGGAGCTCATCCGCCAGGTCATCCAGCGCAACAAGGGGCAGATCCGCTTCTGCTACGAGAGCCTCCTCAACCGCTACCCGAAGCTGGGCGGCAAGGTGTCCATCCGCTTCACCATCGCCTCCGAGGGCAACGTGGTGACCTCGTCGGTGGCCCAGTCCACGGCGGGCAACTCCGAGCTGGAGCAGTGCGTGGCCGGCCGCGTGCGCACCTGGGCCTTCCCCAAGCCCAAGGGCGGTGGCTCGGTGGTCGTCACCTATCCGTTCCTCTTCAAGGCGGCTGGTGAGTAGCCGGGTAGCCTCCCGCTGAGTGAAAAGGTTCAGGTGGGCGGTTCCCGTTCCGGCGGGGCCGCCCATCTTGCTTTTTGGCGCTGGTGTCTCCGCCCTCCTGGGCTAACGTCCGCCCCCGTATGAAAGCCTTCCGCCCCTTCGTCGTTTGCGCTGCTCTGGCGATCCCCGCTCTTGCGAATGCGCAGGCCGCCGGTGACAGGCCAGCCGAGACCTTCAATGAGATCGAGCGTGGTCTCTACTTCTCGGTCTTTGGTGGCCCCTCGTTCATCGTCAACCCTCCCGCCTCCGCGGGTCCTCGTCCCTTCTCGCCCGGGCAGATGGCCCAGGTGGAGGTGGGCGTGGACATCGGCGAGCGCCTGTCGCTCGGCCTCTTCGTGATGGGTGCCTCCAACCGAGCCGGCTCGGACTATGTGGGCTACTCGGGCGGCGCGGCCTCCGGAGACTTCTCCATGCTGGTGCCCGGCGCCGTGGTGCGCGCGCACCTGGTGAGCTTCGCCGACGCCCAGGAGGTCAAGCGCACGTGGATCTACGTCCGCGGCGGCGCCGGTTATGCCTTGTTCAGGCCCAAGCAGCTCCTGCCGGATCCCGACATTCTGGTTTTCGCGGGACCGGGTCTGGAGTACTACACACGCCTTCGTCACTTCTCGGTGGGTATCGAGGTGACGGGGTCGTTCCTCGTCAAGTCTCAGTCATTCGGGTTCGCGGTGACGCCGAACCTTCGCTACGCGTTCTAGCGGGAGAGTCACGTGCCTCAGGAGAATGGAAGCGGTGGGCCTCGTGGTGGGAGGGGTCGGGAGGGTGGTGCCCCCGGTCAGGGTCCTCGTCGGGAGGGTCCGGGTGGTGGTTTTGGCGGTCGCGATGGAGGGGGCCGGGGCCGGGGCCGGGGTGATGGCCCCCGTGGCCGGGGTCGGGATCGCGCCGAGGGGCCCGTCGGCCCCGGTCAGCGTGTCATCGCCGAGCTGAGCACCCTCGAGAAGGCGCTGGGCAAGTCGGACTTCGCGGCCCAGAAGGCGCCGCTCGAGACGATCGTCCGCTCGCTGCGGTCCATGCGGGTGAAGTCGATCGACGAGCTGGAGCTCAACGTCAAGGGCCGGCTCATCACCACGCTGCTGCGCGTGCAGCGCCAGGTCAAGCCGCCCATGCCCGAGGCATCGGCCACCCCCGCGGGTGAGGCCGGCTCCGCCGCGGGCGACACCGGCGCCGTGGCCGAGTCCACGCAGGCGCCCGCGGGCAGCGAGCCCGTGCAGGCGGACGCGGCGGGAAGCGAAGGCGCGGCCACGCAGGAGCAGGCCCCGGCGGGTGCGCCCGCGGAAGGCGCTGCTCCGGCGGCTCCGGCGGCGGACCCGGTGAAGGAGAAGTACCTCGCCTACGTGGACGTCATGTACCTGGTGGGTCGCGCCTGGCGCGCCGCCGGGGATCAGGAGCGTGCTTCGGCGGCCTTCGCGCTGAGCGGCCGCGAGCCGCAGCCCGAGCGCGAGGAACCCGCCGCCAGGCCGGCGGCTGAGCGCGGCGAGCGGCGTGAGGGTGGCCGTGAGGCTCGTGAGGGTGGCCGCGAGGGCCGCGATCGTCGTGAGCGCGGCGAGCGGCGTGAGGGTGGCCGTGAGGCTCGTGAGGGTGGCCGCGAGGGTGAGCGCCGGGAGCGTCGCGAGCGGGGTGAGCGCGGCGAGCGGCGTGAGGGTGGCCGTGAGGGCGAGCGCCGTCAGCCGCTGCCCGAGCTGACGGGCGACTGGCAGGAGCAGTCGAAGCAGCTCGAGACCATGGGCCGCACCCGCGACGCGGCGCGCATGCACGAGCGCAACAACTCCTTCGCCGAGGCCGCCCGGCTCTTCGAGGCCGGCGGGGACGTGAAGAGCGCGCTGCGCAACGCGCTGGCGGGCAAGGACAACGACACCGCGCGCCGCCTCATGGCGACGGTGCCGCCGGAGCAGCTCGCCCAGACGCTCGAGAAGGCGGGCGCCTACGAGCTGCTGATGGAGGTCTACATCGGCAAGGGTGACTTCGAGAACGTCGCCCGGCTGTACGAGCGTGCCCGTCAGTTCGACCAGGCGGCGCTCGCCTATGAGCGCGCGGGCAAGCTGTCCCTGGCGCGCAAGGCGTATGAGCGCACCCGTGACTTCGCGGCGGCCAACCGCATCCGCGACCTCGAGGTGAAGGCCCTGGTGGAGCGGGGCGACCGGCTCGGCGCCGCCACCCTGCTGGTGAACGCCGGCCGCGGCAAGGAGGCCGTGGACGTGCTCGGCACCCTGCCGCCGCCCAAGGCCTTCCACTTCCTCCAGCGGCTGAAGCTGGAGGAGGAGGCCAAGGCGCTCGCCCAGAAGGAGCTGGCCCGCGCCGAGGCGGAGAACAAGCCCGCTGGCCGCGCCCGGTGGCTGGAGCTGCTCGGAGAGTCCGCCACCGCGGCGACGCTCTACGAGGAGATCGGCCGCAAGGAGAAGGCCATGGGGCTGTACGAGCAGATCGGCCACCTGCCGAAGGCCGCCTCCCTGGCGGAGGAGCTCCAGCTGAGGGACAAGGCGACCGAGCTGTACAAGAAGCTCGGCGATGAGGCGGGCGTGCAGCGCGCCCAGGCCCTGCCGGCCACGCCGCCCCCCAAGCGGCCCGCTGATGCCGCCGCGGCCGCCGAGGAGGCCGCCGAGACGGGCGCCGAGGGCACGCAGGGGGCCGAGGGCAGCTCGTCCGCTCCTGCTGCAAACGAGCGAGAAAGCCAATAAATCTCGACAGTTGGCGGGATTTGCGCGATTGCGGGGGGTGGTGAGCGGGCTGTAGAGTCCCGCTCTCCGCCCCCTTTCTTTTCGCGAGGCCCGCCTTACATGGACCAGCCGAACCTCCGTCGACCCGCCGAGCGTGTCGTTTCCGACCGGCCTTTCGCCGAAGCGGAAGCCGCACTCGAGAAGGCAGGCCGAGTTGAGGACCTCATCCGTCTTTACGAGGGACGTGCGCGGGAGACTCCCGCCGCCGAGGCAACGCGGGTGCTGGTTCGCGCGGCTCAGCTCTCCTACGAGCGGTTGCGCAACCCGGCCCGCTCGGAAGAGCTGCTGCGGCGCGCGCTGCTGATCGCCGAGGACGTTCGCCCCGTGCTGCGCGGGTTGAGGACCGTCTACGAGGCGCGCCAGGACATGGCCGGGCTCGTCGACGTGCTGGAGCGCCTGGGCGCCCTGAGCCAGGGTGAGGAGGCCGCGGCGTCCTTCATGAAGGCGGCCAACCTCCACGAGCAGAAGCTGTTCCGGCGCGACCGCGCGGTGCTGTGCCTGCAGCGCGCCGCTCGCGCGAAGCCGGAGCGCGCCACCTTCAAGCGCGCGCGCCAGCTGCTCCTGTCCGAGGAGCGCTTCCAGCCCGTCTTCGAATCGCTGGAGCGCGAGCGCGCCACGCTCGGTGGCGAGGGCATGGTGGAGGAGTACGTGGCCTTCGCCGAGCGGTTGGTGGAGGACCCCACCGAGCACGTGCTCGCCCAGCAGGCGCTGGCCGTGGTGCGGGAGCTGGATCCGCAGAACGCGCGGGCGGAGAAGGCCACGCAGACGCTGCAGCGCTTCGAGCAGACGTGGCGCGAGCGTGCCCGCATGCTGCGCGGCATGTCGCTGGAGGAGCGCGATCGCAAGAGCGCGGCGCGGCTGTCCCTCCTGGTGGCCAAGCTGCACGCCTGGTACGAGCCGGCCGCGGTGGACAAGGTGAAGGAGGCGCTGGACCGCTGCTTCCTGCTGTGGCCCGGTATGCCCGAGGCCCTCAACCTCATCGAGCGCGTGGCCGAGCGCAATGGGGACTTCACTCCGGCGCAGGCGTGGATCGAGACGCTGGCGAACGAGGCCCGCGAGCGCAACGCGCAGGTGGACCTCTGGCTGCGGCTGGGCACGCTGCGGCTCACGCGGCTGAATGACGCGGCCGGGGCGCTCGCCGCCTTCGAGAAGGCCGTATCGGTGGATCCGGCTCGCGCGGACGTGGCGAGCCTGGGCGCGGAGCTGCTGCTGGAGCAGGGCCGTGGGGCGGAGGCGCTCGCCATGCTGGAGCGCTACCTCGGCACGGTGAAGGACCGCGTGACGCAGGTGGCCCTGCGGCTGCGCCTGGCGGACCTCTGCCTGCATCAGAAGGACGGTGACGCGGCGAAGGTGCACCTCGAGGCCGCCCTCAAGGTGGATCCGGCCAACGCGCTCGCGGCCTTCCAGCTCGTCCGCCTGCTGGCGGAGGAGGAGAACTTCGAGGGGCTGGAGCCACTGCTGGACCTGGCGATGCTCGCCCCGCGTCCGCGCGCCGAGCGCGTGGCCTTCTGCGAGGGACTCGCTCTCCTCTACGAGGAGGCGGACAACGCGCGGGGTGCCTTCGAGGTGCTGGCCCGCGCCCTGGCGTTGGATCCGACCCGGCCCCTGCTGCTGGACTCCGTGCTGGAGCACGCGAGCAAGGCCCACGCGGAGCCCGCGCTCGCGGCGGCGATTCGGCGTGCGGCCCAGGTCGCGCCTCCCGAGGCCTCCCTCCCGCTCTGGCGGCACCTCGCGCAGCTGCTGCAGGGCTCGCTGGCGGATCCCGCGGGCGCCGAGGCGGCCTGGCGGGAGGTGCTCGCGCGCGCTCCGGGTGACAGCGCCGCGCAGGAGGCGGTGAAGTCGCTCCGGGGCGCCGCCGCGCTCGCGGATGACCCGAAGGTGCGTCTGGAAGGGGAGATCGCCCGGCGCGAGGCCACCGGTGCGTCTCCGGCGGAGCTGGAGCCGATGGTGCGCGAGCTGGTGAAGCTCTCCCCGGAGGACCCGGGTCCCGTGCGGCGCCTGCAGGCGGTGTGTGTGGCGCTGTCGAAGTTCGAGGAGGCCGCGGCGCTGGCCGGCAAGCTGGCGAAGCTGGCCGAGACGCAGGTGGAGCGCACCGATTGGGCGGGACGTCAGGCCCGCCTGTACGCCGAGCGCCTGAACCGTCCGCAGGAGGCGGCGGGCCTCTTCCTGCAGCTGCTCGCGGAGAACGTCTCCACGGGGGTGGTGCTGGGCGGGCTCGAGCGGCTCGCGGCGGCGGGCGTGCGCACGGCGGAGATCGCCGAGGCGCTCGCGGGCCACTACGGCCGCAACGGTGACCACCAGCGCCAGGTGACCGCGATGCTGCAGCAGCTCGAGGCTACCCAGGACGCGGCGGTGCGCCAGCGGCTGTACGGTCAGATCGCCGGCATCCACGAGAAGCAGCTCGCCGACGGCCGGGCCGCCTTCGATCTGCGCATGAAGGCCATTCGCGAGGCCCCCGCGGACGAGGTGAACCGCGCCGAGGCGGCGCGTCTGGCGCACGACCTGTCGGCCCACGCCGAGCTGGTGCGCGTGCTGAAGGCGCTGGCCACGGAGGCGGAGGCGCCCGCGCTCGCGGTGCAGCTGCTCTCCGAGGCCTCGAAGCTGGCCGACGAGTCCGGGGCGCTCCCGGAGGCCATCAGCTCGCTGGAGGTCGCGCTGCAGCGGGTGCCCGAGTCGCCCGAGGTCCTCAGCCGGCTCATCAAGCTGTACGGCAAGGCGGGGCGCGCGGCGGACGCGGACGCGCTGCTGCGCAAGCTCATCCTGACGGCCACCAAGGCGGAGAAGGTGGAGCTGCAGATGCAGCTCGTGGAGCTCAACGCCGAGCTGGGCCGTCCGTTGCAGGCCGCCGAGGCGCTCCAGGCCGCCATCCACTCGGGCGCGGACGAGGTGCGTCACCTGCCGCGTCTGGCCGATCTGTACGAGAAGGCCGGCCGCAAGCGCGAGCTGGGCGAGGTGCTGGCACGGCAGATCGCGCTCGCGGAGGACGCGGGCGACCTGGATCGCGTGGCGCGGCTGACGCTCAAGCGCTCGCAGGTGTTGCAGGACTCGTCGGGTGACCGCACGGACGTGGTGCGCAGCTTCGCGGACATCCTCCGCCAGCGCCCCTCCGACACGGATGCCCGTGCCGCGCTCGAGGGAATGCTCGCCGATGGCAACGCGCGCGAGGAGGCCGCGAGGGCCCTCATTCCCGCCTACGAGGCCACCAAGGACCACCGCAAGCTGGTGGCCGCGCTGGACGTGCTCGCCGAGGTGGCGCGCGACGACGCGGCCCGGGTGCTGGCGCTCCGCCAGGCCGCCCAGGTGCACCTGACGCAGCTGCGCCAGCCCGAGCTGGCCTTCGCCTCGCTCGCCCGGGCCCTGCGCCTGGCGCCGGGGGATCTGCCCCTGCGCGCCGCCGCGCGCCAGGCCGCCGAGGACGCGGACTCGCTGGACGCCTTCGCGGAGATCCTCATCGAGCTGACGGAGGAGGGGAGCACGGGTGCCGCCCGGGCCGGACTCCTGCGCGAGCTGGCCGAGGTCCAGGAGAAGAAGCTCGACGATCGCGACGCCGCGGTGAAGTCGCTGCGCGCCCTGTTGCAGCTGGAGCCGGGCAACCTCGACTGCCTGCGCGCACTGCAGCGCCTGCACCGCGCGGGCGAGGAGTGGGCCGCGCTCGCCGAGGTGCTGGAGAAGCTCGCCGCCGCCGCGGCCGAGCCGGCCGAGCAGCTCGCGCACCTGCGCGAGGCCGCCCTGCTGCACGAGTCGAAGCTGTCCGACAAGGAGAGCGCCGCCGCCGCGTGGCGTGCCATCGCCGAGCGGGATCCGCTGCAGCGCGAGGCCGCCACCTCCCTGGATCGCCTCTACAACGAGCTCAACCGCCCGAAGGACCTGGCGTGGGCGCTCGGTCTGCGCCGGACGCAGGAGGGACAGAGCCCGCAGGGCCGCGAGGTCTCCTTCCGCCTCGCCGAGCTGCTGCGCACCCGCCTGGATGACCCCAACGCGGCATTGCAGCTCTACCAGGGCATCCTCTCCGAGGACCCCGGTCACCCCGGCTCGCGCTCGGCGCTCGAGGAGTGGGTGAAGGCCGCGGTGCCGATGAGCGCGGGAGCGCTGGATGTGTTGGATCCGGTGCTGGCCCGGCTGGGCGACCACCAGCGCCGCGTGGCGCTGCGCGAGGCGCGCATGGACTCCGCGCTCAGCACGGAGAAGGCGCAGCTCGCCGCGGACATCCGCCGCATCTACGAGCAGGACATGCAGCAGCCGTCGCTCGCCTTCATGGCGGCGGTGAAGTCCTTCTCGCTCGGGTTGGATCGCGAGGGCCTGCAGTCGGAGCTGGAGCGGCTCGCGCGCGAGACGGGCTCGCACGAGATGCTGGCCGAGCTGTACGAGGAGGCCGCCTCGGATCTGCCCGAGGGTGACGCGTCGGCGGTCGGGCTGCTGCGGCGGTCCGCGGAGCTGCGCGAGCAGCTCGGCCAGACGGAGGAGGCCACCAGCGTCTGGAAGAAGATCCTCGAGGACGCGCCGCAGGATCGGCAGGCGCTCGAGGCCCTGTCGCGCCTGTACGAGCGGGGGCAGAACGCGAAGAACCTCTCCGAGGTCTACGCCACCCAGTCGACGCTGGCCAAGGATCCCGAGGAGCGGCGCGCCCTGCTGGTGAAGGCGGGCGAGTCCTTCGCCGCCGCGGGCGATGACGCGAAGGCCATCGAGACGTGGCGCTCGGCGCTGGCCATCCGCAAGGCGGCCGACGGCCTGCTCGCGCTGGACAAGCTGTTCGCCAAGACGCGGCGCTTCGTGGAGCAGGCGGACGTGCTGCACCAGCTCTCCGAGCTGGCCACGGACGTCGAGTCCCGCCGCGGCTTCATCCTGCGCCGGGCGCAGCTGCT
Source organism: Archangium lipolyticum (assembly GCF_024623785.1). Classification (NCBI taxonomy): domain Bacteria; kingdom Pseudomonadati; phylum Myxococcota; class Myxococcia; order Myxococcales; family Archangiaceae; genus Archangium; species Archangium lipolyticum. The sequence continues at coordinate 24,539 of NZ_JANKBZ010000018.1, read as the reverse complement.
GGAGAAGGAGGGCAGCCACGCCGAGGCGCTGAGCGCGTACCGCGCGCTGATGGGGCTGGCCCCGGGAGATCCGCAGGCCGTCGCCGGTCTGGAGCGCATGCTCCAGGTCGACGCGCAGCGCGTGGAGGCGGCGCGGCTGCTGGAGCCGGTCTACCGCGGCCTCAACGACACCCGGAAGCTGGTGGAGGTGCTGGAGGTGCTGCTGCCGGGGACGGTGCCCGCGCAGAAGCTGGAGCGCATCCAGGAGATCGCCACCCTGCGCGAGGCGCTCGGGCAGACGTCGCTCGCCTTCGCCGCGCGCCTGCGTGCCTTCAACGAGTCCCCGCAGGATGACGGCGTACGCGATGACCTGGAGCGGCTCGCGGCCGACTCCGGCTCCTTCGAGGAGGTCGCGGCGGCGTACGAGGATCAGCTCGACCGGGGTGCCACGGAGCCCCTGGCGGGCGACCTGTGGCGGCGGCTCGCGGGCATCTACGACGGGCGCCTCAAGCGCTACGACCTGGCGGTGCGCGCGCTGGAGGAGGTCAGCCGGCGCGATCCGCAGAACAAGCAGGTGCTGGAGTCCATCGCCCGCGTGCACCGGCGCACCGGTGCGACCCGCGAGCTGGCGCTGGTGATGCGCCGGCAGGTGGCGGCCGAGTCGTCCGTCAGCACCCAGGTGAACGTGCTCTTCGAGCTGGCGCACCTCGCCGAGGAGACGCTCTCCGACAAGGCGCTCGCGGCACAGACGTACCGAGATATCCTCGAGCGCCGGCCCGAGGACGCCAACGCGCTCAAGCTGCTCGGTCGCGTGCTGACGCAGATGGAGCGCTGGCCGGAGCTGGCGCAGCACATCGAGCGGGAGATCCAGCTCACCGACGCGCGCAACGCCCAGGAGGAGGGGAGTGATCTGCGCGTGCGCCTGGGCCGCTTGAAGTTCAGCCGCCTGGACGATCCGCGCGGAGCGCTCGCGCTGTTCCAGGAGGTGCTCCGCCGCCGGGCCGGTCACGCCGGTGCCGTGGGCGCGCTGGAGGAGATGGCACGCTCGGACAGCCCGCTGCGCGGCCAGGCCGCCCTGGCGCTCGAGCCGGTGTTCGCGGCGGTGGGAGACCACCTCAAGCAGGTGCAGATGCTGGAGTCGCGCATCTCCGCCGAGCCGGTGCCGCAGGAGCGCGCGGCGCTGCTGCGCCGCATCGCGGAGACGTACGCGGGCCCGCTGGAGAACGCGGAGATGGCGTTCCTCTCGGCCACGCGCGCGCTGCGCGAGCAGCCGGATGACGCGCGCACGCTCGAGCTGTGCCTCTCGTTGGTGGACAAGGCGGGGGCCGCCGAGGAGTTCGCGGCCGTCCTCTCCGAGATCGCTCCCCGGGCGTCGGACAACGCCCGCGCCGAGCTGTACCGGGCGTTGGCGAAGCTTCAGGCGCGCCTGGGCGAGGACGACGAGGCGCTGGCCTCGTGGCGCAAGGTGCTGACGCTGCGGCCCACGGACACGGACGCGCTCGACAGCGTGGCGCGGCTGGTGGCCGACTCGGGCACGCCGCAGGAGCTGCTGGAGGTGCTGCGCCGCCAGCTCGCGAGCGCCGAGGAGCCGGCCCGCCGTGCCTCCGTGCTGTTGCAGATCGCCGTGCTGCAGGAGGAGAAGCTGCAGGACGGGCTGGGCGCACTGGCCACCCTGCGTCGCCTGCTGGACGTGAAGCCGGACGACACCGCCGCGCTGACGCGGATGGACGGCCTGTGCCAGAAGCTGGAGCGCTGGCCGGAGCTGGCGGACGTACTGTCGCGCCGCATCGCGCTCGTGTCGCCCGAGGAGGGGCTGGAGCCGAAGTTCCGCCTCGCGGTGGTGCGCGAGACGAAGCTGCTGGACAAGGCGGGCGCGCTGGCGCTCTACGGCGAGGTGCTCTCGCTGCAGCCCAACCACGCGGGCGCGGTGGGCCGCCTGGAGGCGCTGGTGGCCCGCGAGCCGCAGAACCTGCTCGCGGTGGAGACGCTGCTGCGCGCCTTCCGGGCGAGCGGTGACGCCGGGCGGCTCGCGTCGCTCATCGAGACGCGGGTGGGTGTGTCGCCGGACGCGCACGAGCGCAAGACGCTGCTGAGCGAGCTGGCCACGCTGCGCGAGAGCCAGGGGGAGCCGGAGCTCACCTTCCTGGCGCTCTTCCGGGCCTTCAAGGAGGACCCGAACGACGGCGAGCTGCGCCATCGGCTGGAGAACGCCACGGACGCGGCTGGCTCGTACGACGAGCTGGTGGTGGTCTACGAGGAGTCCCTGCCGCGCGTGGCCGAGGCTTCCGAGGCGGCGGAGATGTGCCTGAAGCTGGGCCAGCTCTTCGAGTCGCGGCTGCAGGAGCCCGAGCGCGCCGTCATCTACTACGAGCGTGCGCGCACGCTGGATCCGACGTCGCAGCAGAAGTCGCTGGTCGCGCTGGATCGGCTGTACGTCGCGCTGGAGGCCTGGCCGGAGCTGGCCAACGTGCTGGAGGCGCTGGCCTCCACGGCGGAGGAGAAGGCGGACAAGGTGGGCTTCCTGTTCCGCCTGGGCCAGCTCGTCCAGGAGAAGCTGGACAGCATGGACCGCGCGGCCTCCGCGTTCGAGCAGGTGCTGGAGCTGGAGCCTGGGCACCTGGCCTCGGCGCGGTTGCTGGAGACCATCTACGACTCGGCTGGTGCGTACGACAAGCTGTACAACATCCTCAAGCTGCAGGCCGAGCGCGTCACCGGTCCGGAGCGCGAGCGCGTGCTCACGCGCATGGCGCAGGTGTCCGCCGAGGGGCTGGAGGACATCGATCGCTCCATCGAGCTGTACCGCGAGCTGCTGGCGAAGAACGCGCGCAACGAGCAGGCCTTCACCGCGTTGGAGGCCCTCTACGAGAAGTCGGGCCGCCACGAGGAGCTGCGCAAGCTGCTGGCCGATCGGCTGGCGCAGACGTTGGATCCGCGCGAGGTGGTGCGGCTCAACGAGCGGCTGGGCCGGGTGCTGTACCGGCTGTTGAAGCAGCCCGAGGCGGCGGTGTCCTACCTCAAGGCCGCGCTGGAGCGGGACGCACGGCACCGGGGCGTGCTGGACACCCTGCGCGAGCTCTACGAGGAGACGGGGCAGGCGGAGGAGCTGGTGGGCGTCTTGCGGCGGCTCATCCCGCTGCAGGACTCGGCCGAGGGCGTGAAGGCGCTGCGCCTGCGGCTGGCCGAGGTGCTCGCGGGCGTGAGCCGTCGCGAGGAGGCCCTGGACGCGGCTCGCCGCGCGCTGGAGGTGGAGCCGCACGCGGTGGCGGACCTGGAGCGCGTGCACGCGCTCTTCCTCTCGCTGCGGGCCTACAACGACGCGGTGCGCGCGCTCGAGCTGAAGGTGCAGGTGCACCAGCAGGCCGAGGAGCGTGACCAGGCGGTGGCCACGTGGTTCGCGGTGGCGGACCTGTGGTCCGGCGCGGGCAACAAGCCCGAGCTGGCCGCCGGCGCGTTGGAGAAGGTGCTGGAGATCGACCCCGCCAACCGTACGGCCTACGAGCGCGTCTGCGAGCTGTACCGTGGGAACAACGACTGGCGGGCCTACGCGCAGGTGGTGGACCGCTACCTGCCGCACCTCGTCACCGAAGAGGAGAAGCTGGCGACCCTCAAGGAGCTGGCGAGGGTTCAGGAGCAGCGGCTCGGCCAGAAGGACGTGGCCTTCCTGGCGCTCTGCCGCGCGCTGCAGATCGACGCGGCGGACGACACGCTGCGCGAGGAGGTGGAGCGGCTCGCCGACGAGACGGGCTCGCACGAGGAGCTCGCCGCCGTCTACGAGGAGGTGGCGGACAACCTGCCCCGGGGTCCGCTGGCCGAGCGGATGTACGCCACGCTGGCACGCGTCCACGACCTGAAGCTGGACGACGCGACGGCGGCCGAGGGCGCGCTGCGGAAGATCCTCGAGTTCGATCCGACGAACGTCACGGCTCTCGACGGGCTGGCGGGGATGTTCCAGCGACGTGGCCGCGACCGCGAGTACGTGGTGGCGCTGGAGCAAAAGATCGAGGCCGCCGGTTCCATCGAGGCGCGCAAGGCCATCCTGCGGGAGATCGCCCGCGTGTGGGACGAGCGCCACGATGATCCGGTGGAGGCCGCGGGCGCGCTGTTGCGTGCGTTGGACCTGGAGCCGGACGCGGAGACGCTGGGCGTCCTCACCGACCTCTACCGCCGCCAGAAGTCGTGGCCGGACGTGGCGTCCACGCTGCTCCGGGCGCGAGACCTGGCGGCCACGGTGGAGGAGCGGGCGCGCATCCAGGTGGAGATCGCGGGCGTCTACGAGCGCGACATCGGCGATGACGAGGCCGCGGTGGTCGCGTACCGGCAGGCGCTGGAGTTCGAGCCGTACAACCGTGAGGCGCTGGATGCGCTGGAGCGGTTGCACACGCGGCTGGATCAACCGGCGGAGCTGCTCGCCACCTACGAGCGCATGCTCGAGGTCATCACCGACTACCGCGAGCGGGTGCGCGTGCTGTTCCGCTGCGCGAGCATCTGGGAGGACAAGTACCAGAACCCGGCCAACGCGGACGCCTTCATCGAGGGTGTGCTGGCCATCGATCCGCAGAACCTGCAGGCCATCAAGGCGCTGATCCGCCTGCGGCGCATGCAGGGGCGGTGGGAGGATCTGGTCCAGGCCTACGAGCGGCAGCTGCAACTGGCCACGTCTCCGCAGGAGCAGGCCGAGCTGTACGTGGAGATCGGCAACGTCTACCACCAGCAGCTCAAGCAGGTGGACCGGGCGGTGAACACCTACAGCTACGCGCTGGAGGTGGATCCGGGGAGCCGGCCCGCGCTGCACGCGCTCGGCAAACTGTACGAGCGCAGCGGCAACTGGCCCTTCGCGCTGGAGATGCTGGCGCGCGAGGCGCAGATCGCCGGCTACGCGCCCGACGCGGTGGAGCTGCACTTCCGCATGGGCAAGATGAACGAGGACATGCTGATGGACACGGGCAGTGCCCGGTCGTGCTACCAGCAGGCCCTCGCGATCGACCCGGGCCACCTGCCCAGCATCCGCGCCCTCAAGGGCATCCAGGAGCAGGAGAAGGACTGGACCGGCTACGAGCAGACGCTCCTCCAGGAAGCGCAGCAGACCGAGGACAGCGAGGCCAAGACGCGCGCGCTGCTCGAGGTGGCGCGCTACAACGCGGAGACGAAGGGCGATCCGGACACGGCCACGGCCTACTTCGAGGAAGCCTTGAAGTACTCGCCGGAGAGCCTGGAGGCGGCGCGTCCGCTCGCGGACGTCTACAGCGCTCGTGAGGACTGGGTGACGGCCGAGCGGATGCTCGACATCGTCGTGCGCAAGATGGCGGAGAAGGCCATCGCGGAGAAGGACGCCGCGCTCACCGCGGATCTCTGCCGGCAGCTGTACCGGCAGGGCTACGTGGCGGACAAGCTGGGCAAGCGCGACAAGGCGCTCGATGCCTACGAGAAGGCGTACGGTCTCGACGCCACCTACCTGCCGGCGCTCGAGGGCTACGGCCACCTGCTGGTGCACGCGAAGCGGTACGAGGACGCGCTGCGCATCTTCCAGACGATCCTCATCCACCACCGCGAAGAGCTCACCGACATGGAGGTGGTGGAGGTCTACTGGCAGCAGGGTGACATCTACGCGAAGCTGAACCAGGCGGACCGCGCGCAGAATCACTTCGAGAAGGCGTTGGCCATCGACTCCAACCACGAGGCGTCCCTGCGTGCGTTGGTGGCGCTGATGGACAAGGCCGGCAAGTGGGAGCGGGCCGCCGACCTCCGCCTGCAGCTGGCCAACGTGCTGGAGGGCGAGGCGAAGGTGGGCGTCTTCCTGGAGCTGGGCCAGCTGGCGCGCGAGAAGCTGAAGGATCCGTATCAGGCCATCGACGCGTACACCGGGGCGCTCAAGATCCAACCGGAGTCGCCCGAGGTGCTGGACGCGCTCTACGTGCTGTTGCGTGAGACGCGCCAGGGCCAGAAGGCCGCGGACATGCTGGAGCGGATGCTGAGGCTGCCGGCGATCACCGCCGAGCCGAACAAGGCGAAGCGGGTGTGGTTCGCGCTCGGCGAGCTGCGCCGGGACGAGCTGCGCGACGTGGATGGCGCGGCCGTGGCCTTCAACACCGCGCTGGATCTGGATCACCGCTTCGTCGAGGCCTTCAGTTCCCTCGAGGCGATGCTGGGTGGCGCGGGCCAGTGGAAGGCGCTGGAGGAGAACTACGCGAAGATGCTCGGGCGCATGCCGAAGACGCCCGACACGCACGTGGCGCGCATGGCGCTGTGGCGGGCGCTGGGTGACCTGTACCGCCAGGTGCTGAAGAACCAGGAGGGCGCGGTGGCGGCCTACGGTGTCGTCGCCAAGGGCCTCCCGGACGACGCGCAGGTGCAGGAGATCTACGCCGAGCTGGCGGCGGCCTCTCCGGGCAAGGAGGACGAGGCCATCGCCGCGCTCCGCCGCGCCCTGCCGAACACGAACGAGGCTCGCAAGGTCGTCTCGCAGCTGGTGCGTCTGTCCGCGCTGCGCAAGGACTACGACAGCGCGTGGATGGCCGCGCAGGCGGTGTCGGGCCTGCTCGGCGAGGCGGGGGATGACGAGAAGGAGATCCTCACCAAGCTGGGGCCCTACGCGAAGCGCAAGGAGGTGGCCCAGCGGCCGCTACCGGACCGGATGTGGCAGACGCACCTGCTGCACCCGAAGCTGCGCGGGCCGTTCACCGAGCTGATGGGGCTGCTCTTCGAGCAGGTGGGTCACCTGTACGCGGTGCCTCACCAGAACTACCAGATCGTCCCGAAGAAGCACCGCATCGACCTGGCGAGTGCGCAGGAGTACCACGTGCAGCACTACCGGTACGTGGCGCGCCTCTTCGGGCTGGACGCGGTGGAGCTGTACTCGCCGCACCTGGTGAGCCGCCGCGAGAACATGGCGAAGCGCTCCAATGATCCGGCGCCGGATCCGCTCGTGAACGTGGAGGTGCTGCAGACGCACCCGGCCTGCGTGCGCGCGGGTGGACGCTTCTTCGCGGAGCAGGGCCAGAAGGAGGCGTACTACCTGCTCGGGCGGACGCTCGCGCTGGTGCGCCCGGAGCTGGCCTTCAGCCAGCGGCTGGCCCCGGAGCGGCTCGAGGCCGTGGTTCAGGCCGCGCTCAGCCTGGTGGTGCCCAACCTGCGCTTCACGGTGGATCCGCGCATGGTGGACGCCGAGCGCCGGGTGTTGGAGAAGAGCATCGGCGAGCCGGGCCGTGCGGCCCTGGCCAAGGTGGCGCGGGTCTATCTGCCCACGGCCACACCCGCGGATGTGCGCCAGTACCTGGAGGGGGCGGAGCTGACGGCGGCGCGTGCCGGCCTCTTCGCCGCGAGCGAGTGCGAACCCGTCAAGCGGATGGTGATGGGGGAGACGGGCTCGGCCTTCCGGGTGGCGCCGAAGGCGAAGTTGAAGGAGCTGCTGCTGTTCGCCACGTCCGACGAGCTCCGCGAGCTGCGTGTCGCGGTGGGTACGGATGTGGAGGTGCAGGTAAGGAAGTAGATGTGCGGCTCGAGGGCAAGTGGAGACCCGAAACGGGGATTCACACGTTGAAAGAGGCAGCCGGGCGGGCGAGGTTCGCGTCCTTGACCCCCCCGGATGCCACCTCTACGATTCCGGCGGGTTTTCTCCCGTCATTTCTGAGGGTTGCGGGGAACGATGCGTTTCGTCTGCGATAGCTGCCGCGCGCAGTACATGATCAGCGACGACAAGGTTGGCGCGAAGGGCGTCAAGGTTCGTTGCAAGAAGTGCGGCTATAACATCGTGGTTCGTCCAGCCGGCTCGGCGCCGGCGAAGGACGAGGGGACCGAGGCCGACAGCGGCAACGGTTCGGCCACGTCACAGGGTCAATCGAACAGCGACGGCTTCGGGCTGCCCGCGTCGCTGGGCACGCCTCCCGAGGGCGGCATCTTCAGCGGTGTCGAGGATGACGAGCTGGGTGCCGTGTTCGATCAGGTGCTCAACTCCGGATCTCACCGGATTCCGGCGGGCGAGGCGGTCGGAGACGGCCCTGCCCAGCTTGACGCGTCGGCGCTCTCCGACGCGGGTGAGACGGTGCGCAAGCTGGCGGAGGCCGAGACGGGGAGCGTGAAGCCCGCGGCCGCGCACGAGTGGTTCGTCGCCATCGAAGAGAAGCAGGTGGGTCCGCTGTCTCTCGAGAAGGTGAAGGACCACTGGGAGAAGGGCGAGGTCGGTCCGGACAGCCTGTGCTGGCGCGCGGGCTTCAGCGACTGGATTCCGCTCTCTGATGCCACGGAGCTGGCGTCGGTGCTGGCGCCGCGTCCGACCAAGGCGGTCATCGTGGAGCCGGCGCCGGTGGCGTCTTCCTCGCCGGTGGCATCCGGACCGGTGGAGTCCGCCTTCAGCGCGGGTGCTCTCTCGAAGAAGGCCAACACGCCGGCACCGGTGGGTCCGTCCGCGCAGGAGTCGGGCTGGAAGCCGTCGGCCGCGAGCGTGCTCGCCTCGCTGGTGAAGGAGGAGAACGAGGCGCTGACGAAGCCGGCGGCCAAGGCCGCGGTCGTGGAGGAGAAGGCAAAGCCCGTGGTCTCGGGGCTGCTCGATGTGCCTCCGCCGGAGCCCGCGCCCGTGGCGGCGCCGAGATCCATGATGGCCGAGCCTCCCGCTCAGGCATCGCCGTACCTGCCTGCTCCGGCGGCACCGGCCTATGCACAGCCGCCCCCGCAGGCATACGCGCAGCCGTACGCTGCTCCCCCGGTGCAGCAGTATGCGCCGCCAGCGGGGTACCCTGGCTATCCGCCTTCGGCCGCCCAGGCGCCGAAGCAGGGCGGCAAGATGGGGCTGATCATCGGCGTGGCCGTGGGCGTGCTGCTGGTTGGCGGAGGCGCGGGGTTCTACTTCGCGACGAAGTCCTCGTCGCAGACGGAGACGCCCGCGACGACGCAGCAGGCGGTGGCGCAGGCTCCGACGACGGCCCAGCCGAAGCCGGCGGAGCTGCCGCCCATGCCGCCTCCTCCGGCGGCGGTGGCGCAGAACACTGCGGGTACGCCTGCGGGGGCCACGGCGCAGCCGGCGGCGGGCCAGGCCGCTACGAGCCCGACGACCACGCCCCCCGCGCCAGCGGTTGCGGCAGCGAACCCTGGGACGGCACCGGCCGCGAACCCACCGCCGCCCGCGCAGACCGAGCCGACGAAGCCCTCCGAGCCTCAGCAGGTGGCCCGTGCGGAGGTGCCGGATCGTGGTGGCTCCAAACGTGGCACCTCGCGTCCCACGGCGAGCCGTCCCTCGTCGAATGAGGATGATGATGGGGAGACGATCACGGCTTCGCGTGGCAGTACCGCTAGCAAGCCGGCGGCGCGCTCATCGGGTGATGCGGACGACGAGTTCGACGAGCTCTTTGGGACGAAGAAGCCCGGCAAGACGGAGAGTGCGTCTGGCCGCAACGCGCCCACGGCCTACATCCCGCCGGAGCCTGGCGGGGGTGCGACGCTCGAGAAGCTCGGTCAGTCGGACATCATGCAGGTGGTATTGGCCAACAAGCCGGCCATCGTGAAGTGCGTGAACGAGCAGAAGAAGAAGGATCCGGGCCTGAGTGGCAAGCTGGTGATGCGCTGGACCATCCAGACGAACGGGAAGACGAAGAACGTGTCTTGCCAGACGTCTGAGTTCCGCTCGACCTACATGGCCACCTGCATTTCCGGGTTGATCAAGGGTTGGACCTTCCCGAAGCACAAGGTGCAGGGCGACTCGATCGACTTCCCGTTCACCTTCTAATAGTCAAGGGGAAGGACAGTCACGCAGGTCACAATCCTATCGCGTGACTGTCCGGCCCGAGGCGGCAGAATTTCCCTGAAGGAGGATGCGTCGTTAGCGCGTGTCGACATTGGTTGACACGTCTTGAGCGCCGGGACTAAAGCCGCGCGCTGCGGGACGGAGGGGGGCTGGAGTGAGGCCGGAGGCCCTCGTCCGAGCGACGTATCCATTCAGGAGGAAGTCGAGAATGCAGCTTCGTAAGATGTCGTTGATGCTCACGGTGCTGGGCGCGGTGGGCATGATGCTGACGGGTTGCGGCGGGGGCGAGGAGACCCTGACGTGCACTGCGGACACGGACTGCTTGGAGTCCGAGATCTGTCACCCGAACGCGAGGGTCTGCGTTCAGACGTGTACGGCTGGCGCCGACTGCCCCGACACGGCCAAGACCTGCGAGGCGCTGGACACCTCGAGCGCGAGCTCCCCGAAGATCTGCAAGTGCAGCACGGATGCGCTGTGCAACACCGGCCGCGAGACGGCGGACCTTGAGTGCTCTGACGCCTACAAGGTTTGCGTGCCCACTGGGACCGCGTCCGGTTGCACCACGAACGCGGACTGCTCCTCGGGCCAGGTCTGCGAGTCGGGTGTGTGCAAGACGCCGACCACGGGTTCTTCCTGCCAGGGCGAAGCCCAGAGCTCCTGCACTTACGGCCAGTACTGCGCCTCCAGCACGTGTACTGCGGTTCCTGCTCCGACCTGCCCGAACTTCGCAAACAACACTGCGGTCAAAAACTTCTCCCCCGCGACTGGCACGGGCAACATCATCTACAACGTACAGAAGCTGATTTTCGGAACGCAATGTGGCTCTGACACGACTGCTCAGATCGTCAAGGCTCGGGTCTCCTTCTATACGAAGACCGGCACGCTGCCGACGAGCAAGGAAGGGCTCAATGGCTTCTTCTACGTGAAGACGGATGGCGGGGAGTTGCCCGGAGTTCCCCTCAGCAATGAGTACCAGCGGTCTGCGGATGGCAAGAGTGCTTCCCTTTCTGTCAATCTCTGCACTGATAAGAACTTCGATCAAATCGTTCTTGGCTTCTACTTCACGGGTGGCAACGGCTATTGCGCCACCTTTACGAAGTAGCACCATGATTGGAGGTGTGTGACCTCCGGTAGGCCCTGCCCTCGTTGTGGGGCAGGGCCTTTGTTTATTGTAAGAATGAGCAAAAGTGCTTTGTGTGTGCGTTTGGGGCCGTGAATTTTAGAGCCTTTTGCTCGTCATATTGAGTGCGGCACAAGGAAATGCCGCTCGGCTTCGAAAGGAAGATCCATGTTCAAGAAGGCTTCGTCCCGCGTGCTGGTCCTTTCTCTCTCGCTTTGCGCGTCTCTGACATGGGCTGCTGACGTGAGCGGCGAGGTCAAACTGTCCTGCCCGGCAGGCACCAAGCAGTTTGGTGGTCGGAGCACGATGACGGATCGAGGTGTCTTCTGCGTCAAGAACGTTACCGACACCGGGATGCCTATTGCTCATGGGCCGTACATGAGCTTCCATGCCAACGGGCAGAAGAAGGCCGTGGGACAGCACGTCGATGGCGCTCAGTCCGGAATGTGGACGTTTTATGATGAGAACGGTGTGAAGACGGAGGAGATCGAGTTCTCGGGCGCCAACTATCACGGCAAGCGCGTGCAGTACTTCTCCAACGGCAAGCCGCGCGTGGTGGAGCAGTACGTGAAGGGCAAGCGTAACGGCCTCGTCCAGGAGTTCTCCGAGGACGGTAAGCTCCGTAGCCAGACCCAGTACAACGACGGCCATCAGGTTGTCGCTAAGTAACTTGATTGCGTAGCGATCTCATAAGAGGGCCCTCGCCAAGTGGGCGAGGGCCCTCTGTTTTCGCAGAGCCTCTTCCCTCCGTGTACAGGCTCGGTTAGAAGCCCAGACGTGAAGGCCGAGCCCACTATCCCACAGTTGCCCGACATCCCCGTTTGCACCGTGGCGGACATGGGCCTCCGCGAATTAGAACGTATCCGGCTCATCCTCCGGGGTAGCTCGGTCATCGACTGGCGGCGGATGCATTTCCAGGCCAGGGATGAGGTCGACCGTTTCCTCAGGCTCTGCCAGGTCGACACCAGTCAGCCTCACGATGAGGCGTGGGCGCGTACGGTGCTCGCCGATGCGGTCGAGTACCTTCGGCGCACCTTCGATTATCGCGTCGCGGATGCCGTGGCGAACCCGGAAGAGATCCACGACCTGTTCCTCTATGCATCGGGTGCAAAGGGGCAGCCCAGGCATCGGCGCATTGCCTGCATTGTGCTCAAGGTGATGCACGTCATCCAGCACATCGAGGGGCGAGATCTGCTTCACAGGTTGGCCGTCTCCGAGGCGGACTTGTCTGAACTGGTGACCGCCAATGTGCTGCGGGTGGCGCAATTACTCCGCGACAAAGGACTTCCTGTCATCGAGTTCGCTCACTCCATCAAGACGCGTGAGTCACTCATCACCAAGCTGATGGCCAAGAAGGAGACCGTGGCCGCGCAGATCTACGATCGGACCCGCTTCCGCATCATTACGAAGACGCGTGCTGACATCCTTCCAGTCGTGTATTTCCTGACCCAGCACCTGTTCCCTTTCAATTTCGTTGTCCCTGGGCAGACGGAGAACACCCTCATCTCGTTCAAGTCTGTGCTCGAGGAGAATCCGCACCTGCAGCAGTACGCGCAGCAACTTCATCTGGACCTTGATTACGAGTCACGAGAAGAACAGTCTCGAAACCTCTTCTCCGGGAGTTCCTACCGGGCACTGAACTTTGTCGTGGATGTTCCCCTGCGGATGGATGCGTATCTGCCGCCACCGGAGCAGGACACACGCGAGCGTAAGAACCGGACGGTCTTCACGCTCGTGGAGTTCCAGATCATGGACGAGGAGATTGCTCGCCAAAATGAGGAAGGGGAGAACGCTCACAAGCTCTATAAGCGTCGGCAGAAGCGGCGCGTGCTGCGCCGCCTCTCTCGAGGGCTTGTAGTTCCAAAGCGGCAAGGCTGAAGTGTTATTGCGCTGCTTTGGGTGAGGCTACTCTAATTGTTGTACCGGCGTACGTAGACGTAGTCTCCAGCGAAGTCATCGCCGATGTTACGACTCTCATACCAGGCGACCACAGGCCTTCCGGATGAGTCGATTGCAAGCATGGGTCTTACGCTACTCTTTTGCCCCTCATTGATGCCGTTCCTGGTGGTCAATGTCTTCCAAGACTGATTGTCCCAGTAACTGGCGAACAGGTGTGTATACCCTGTTTCGGCCGTCCCGTCGAACTCATGCCAAGTGAGGAAAAGCTTGCCAGCGGAAGTTGATTGAATTCGCGGTTGTCCGGCATAGGTGATGCCTCCGAATGAACTTAAAGCACTTCCAACTCGCTCCCAGGTCTGCGGACCACTGGAACGATAGACGTGAACGTCCGGTGAGCCGGTATTGCTCTCTTCCGACCAAGCCAGATACAAATTATTCTGAGCGTCAATGCTCAATGAGCAATCCTTGGCAAAGGTTGCTCCAGTGGATGCGCTGAGTCCGCCAGATACGTAGCCAGTTGTGTCGTCACCGTGGAAAGGAGGTACGGCGTAGACCCAAGAGCCACCTTTGGGAAGGCGCATGACGTAGATGTTGGTGGGAGAATACTGTTCCAAGGACTCCTCTTGGAAGGCCACGATGGGTTGCCCGCTATCATCCAATACAAGAGAGGGCTTGGAACCGCTGGTGAACCTGTGTACGGCGCTGATCGAGCCTTCGCTGTTGCCTACGCCAGTGAATGGGCCTCCATCGACTGACTTCTTGACATAGATGACGGAGTACTCATCGATATTTAGTTCATCCCAGGCGACGTAGATTTCATTGCCGCGTACTGCGATCGAAGGGTTCCGCGCAGGTGTCGGAGTGGGGGTGGGGCGAGTGTCATTCACGGCAGATAGCCCTCCTGTGCCCACGGATTGCCAAGTAGTCCCCGTCCAGTGTTTGATATAGATGTTCTCGTTAAAGCTGTCCGACTCCTGCCATGCAACGACAGGGTTTCCGCTACCATCGAGCGCCAAGGCGGGTTTGTATGCGGACCCAGACGGCGTGCCATTGAGAGGGGAGCCCAGCGGCGTAAAGGCTTTGCCGTCCCAACGGTAGACGAAGATGGATGTCCTGCCGCCAGCCGAGAGTTCCTCACTCCAGGCGACCACTGGATTGTTCTGACTGTCGAGGACCATGGCAGTGTCCTTCAGGAGGGTGCTCCCTCCTACCGCATTCAACGGTCCGCCAAATGCGTACCAATTGGGAAGTTCGAAGCTCCATGGTGTGCTAGGCACTATGAGCGTATTTCCGGCCAAGTCGGTAATGCCGCTACTCAGGCTGACTGAGAAAGTCGCGGGTAGAGATGGCTTTTCCTTGGGTGTAATGGTCAGCGTCTTGCCGTCGCTCGAGAGCGAGAGCGTCTTTTCAGTCAGCACTCCAGAGGTGGCGAGTCCCACGGTGGCATCATTGACGGTTGTCGCTTTCACGGCCTTGGTGAAGACCACTTGAATGGGCGTGCTGTAGTCCACATTGGTCGAGCCGGGTACTGGTGAGCGTGTGGAGACACGCAGATTGGCTCGGTCGACGATAACGGTCACGGACTCACTTGAGAACGTGCGGCCCGATCTGGTTGCGCGAGCCGTGATTTTGTAACTGCCTTCGCTTTCGGTTGCGGTGTTCCAGGTGTACGTATAGGGAGGGGAAAGCGTTGCGATCTCCACCTCATCTTTGAAGATCTGCACGCTCTCAGGCGTTCCTCCTCCTACATCCACGGAGATGAACACGGAACCGCTGGTGTAGATGGTCCCAGTAGGGGCGGTGAGCTTGACGGTGAGCCCGCTCGGTTGTGTACCTGAGTCGGGTGTGTCCACTGAACCCGCGTCTCCCGCGTCCGGTTGCGTTGTCGACGTTCCCGAATCAGGAGTGGGCTCGATCTCCGGCACGTTGATGCATGCGGAAACCAGTCCGATGAAGACCAGGGGGATGAATCGTTTGAGGGTTTGCATGCTGCTCCGCTGTGCAGGGCTCATTCCAGGCTCCTGCGGCTGAGTTCCGGAGGGCTTACTCACGTAAGTCCTCGAAACAACTCGCGGAGAATGCCTCAATCGGGTCCGCAGCGGGAATCGGGCCCCAGAGCCTCGTCCAGAACCCGAGACGCACCGTCCACGGCCCTGGATAGGCTCCGGAAACAGCAGCGCCGCTCCAGGAGGCCCTCCGTGGGCTTCCCGAGCGGCGCGTACCCTGCGCTCCTCTTTAGGAGCGGCGGCTACTTCTTCTTCCGGTTCTTCTTCTTGTTTTCCTTCTCGCGCTTGCGGCGCTCCTTGATGGCGTCCTTGTTCTCGGACTTGGCGCCCGCAGCCGAGGGC
Source organism: Archangium lipolyticum (assembly GCF_024623785.1). NCBI lineage: Bacteria > Pseudomonadati > Myxococcota > Myxococcia > Myxococcales > Archangiaceae > Archangium > Archangium lipolyticum. Next base: position 9,460 of record NZ_JANKBZ010000018.1, on the reverse strand, counting down.
GGGGCGTAGCCCATCATGCGCGCCTTCGCCATGGCCGCCTGGCCCATCGGCGGCGTGTAGCCGGGGGCGATCTGCGGCAGCTGCATCGGCATTCCGCCCATGCCCATGCCGGCCATCGCCTTCTCCATCATCTTCGGGTCCTTTCCGAAGATGCTCGACATGTCCATGTTCTTCATCTGCGCCAGCTGACCCATCTGCCGGAAGCCGGGGATTCGTCCCAGCAGGCCCGGGTTCTGGCCGATCGTCCCCATCACCTGCTGCATCATCCCGAACTTCTGCAGCAGCTCGCGCACCTCCTCGGGCTTGCGGCCGCTGCCCTTCGAGATGCGCTTCACCCGGCTGTCGGTGATGAGGTTCGGACGCAGGCGCTCCTGCTCCGTCATCGAGTCGTACATCGCCTCGATCTTCGTCAGCTCCTTCTCGTCCGGGTTCAGCTGCTCCGTCAGCTCGCCGAAGAGCGGGAACTTCTCCAGCAGATCCTTCAGCGGGCCCATCCGCCGCACCATGCGGATCTGCTCGACGAAGTCCTTCATCGTGAAGTTGCCCGACAGGAGCTTCTGCGCGTCCTCCGCGGCCTTCTTCTCGTCGACGACCCCCTCGAAGTCCTTCATCAGGCCCACGATGTCGCCAAAGCCCAGGATCCGGCTCGCGAGTCCGTCCGGACGGAACTCCTCGAGCTTGTCCATCGACTCGCCCATGCCCAGGAACTTGATGGGCTTGCCCGTCACCTCCTTGATCGACAGTGCCGCGCCACCACGTGCGTCACCGTCCAGCTTGGTGAGGATGAAGCCATCCAGGCTCAGGCGCCGATCGAACTCGGCCGCCGTGCGCACCGCGTCCTGGCCAATCATCGCGTCGCACACCAGCAGGATGTTGTCCGGCCGGACGTTGCCCTTGATGGCCTCCAGCTCGGTCATCAACGCTTCGTCGATGGCCAGGCGGCCCGCGGTGTCGATGAGCACCACGTCGCACTTCTGCTCGCGCGCCGCGGCGTACCCGCGCTTCGCCAGCTCCGGTGGCGGCACGTTGGGCTCGAAGTACACAGGCACCTTCAGCCGCTCGCCCAGCACCTTGAGCTGGTCCACGGCCGCCGGCCGGTAGATGTCCGCAGCCACCAGCAGAGGCTTGCGACCCTCCTTGAGCAGCTTGCTGGCGAGCTTGCCCGTGGTCGTCGTCTTACCCGAGCCCTGCAGACCCACCATCATGATGCCGCTGACCTGGTCCTTGGGCTTGAGCTGCAGGCTCGTATCCACCGGACCCATCAGGGCCTCGAGCTCGTCGTGGCAGATCTTGACGAAGTGGTCGCCCGCGCTGACGCGGTGCTTGCGGCCGGCCTTGTCCGTGATGGTCGTCTGCACGACCTCTCCGACGGCCTTCTCGCGCACGCGCGCGACGAACTTCTTCACCACATCGAAGGCGACGTCGGCCTCCAACAGGGAGACGCGGATGTCGCGGAGCGACTCATCCACCATCTCGGGGGTGATTTCACTCTTGCCCGCAAGGCGGTTCTTGGCGGCGCGGAAGCCCTTGGCGACGGTTTCAAGCATGGCGGTCGCTATATAACAGCGGTGGCGTGGACGGGATGCCCATGTGCGTTGCAGTCGTTCAGCCGTTGAGAGATGGTGTCCCTGCCGCCTGCACGAGTGGCGAAACTGGCAGACGCAGCGGACTTAAAATCCGCAGGCCCGAAGGGGCCGTCCGGGTTCGATCCCCGGCTCGTGCATTCCTAAGTGGTTGAATTTACTGAGGATTCTCTCCCGTCCCGCGCCATGTGCCGTCAGTGTGCCCCTCGAGCGCGCGCACGGCGTCCTTCTTCACGTCCGGACTGAGGTGGGCGTAGCGCATCGTCATCTCGATGGTGGCGTGCCCGAGCAGTTCCTGGACGGCCTTGAGCGGCACGCCGCGCGCCACGAGATGGCTGGCGAAGCTGTGCCGTAGCGTGTGCCAGCCGATGGGACGCAGGCCCGCCCGCTTGCTGGCCCGGAGGATGGCGTTCCGGCAGGTGTCGTTCTTGAGGTAGGCGCCTGTGGCATCGCAGAAGACGAAGGCCCCGCGGAGGTGCCGGTGCGCCTTGATGGCCTGGAGGGCCACCGCGTTGAGCGGCACCTCGCGCGAGCGGCCTCCCTTGGGCGTACCGAAGTGGCCGCGCCAGACGTTCCGCTTCACCAGCAGGCGACCGGCGACGAGGTCCACCGCGTCCCACTGGAGGGCGATGAGCTCGCCGCGCCGCAGGCCCGTGTGGAGCGCCACCTGAATCATCGTCCGCCATTCCGGGGGCGCGGCGGCCACCAGGCGCTCCGCCTCCTCAAAGGTGAGGAAGTCGAACTCCGGCCTCTCCACCTTCAGCAGCTTCACGCGCGGCACGTGGGGGAGCACCTCCTGCTCGGCGGCGACCGCGAACAGGGTGCGCAGCACCGTGAGCGCGTTGTTGATCGTCTTGGAGGCGAGTCCCTCCTTGCGCTTCTGGGACTTGAACGTCTCGATGTCCGCCGGTCCGACGCGGTCGAGCCGCAGGTGCCCGAAGGTCGGCAGCAGGTGGCTGTCGAGCAACTGCCTCTTGGCGGCCAGGGTGCTGGCCTTGTTGTTGTTGGAGCTGTACGTGAGGAATCGCTCCGTGAAGCTCCTCACGGTGGGCATCTCCGGTTCGGCCTCCCTTTGGTTGTAGGAGCCGCCCAGGAGGGCCTGACGCAGCTCCCGCTCGTATTGCTCGGCACCCCGGCGGGTATTCACCGGGGACGCCTTGCGCACGCGATCCACGCGCCCGTCCGGGTGCTGGAACATCACATCGACCCACCACGCCGCCTGCACCTTGCCCTCCTTCGTCTTCCACTTCCGCAGCCTGACGCTCATCGCTTCTCTCCGAGCGCAGGACCGCCGTTACCCTGGATCCAACTTATCAGGGCAGCCTTGCTGATGCGGATGACCCTACCCAGGCGGATGACACCCGGGACGCTGCCCAGGCGGACGGCTTCGTAGAAGGTCTTCCGGTTCACCCGCAGGAAGGCCGCAGCCTCCTCTACGGTGAGCACTTCCGGGAGGGGGGCAGGGGTTCCCGTTTCGTTGTTCTGCTGAGACAAAACTTCACCGATGCGCCGGGGCACGCCGGCGCCTTCACTGCGAAGCGCTGACCTGTCAGGTGCGGCGTTGCGCCGCGAGGTCAGCTATCGGTTCAAAGTGCCGCCCGGCCTTACTGCCGGAGCGTGGCTCCCTTTGTTTCGTCCACTGCTGCCATGTGCCGAGGTCGGCCCGGTGGCCTTCCTCGTGCTGGTGAGTTCGCGGTCCCGGCCGTGCCGCCGGAGCGCCGCAGTCCGCCTTGGCGGGCCCTCGATATGGATGCGGACAGGCGATTCGCTCAGCCCGCTCCAACTCCTGGAAATTCATCCCGAACTCACATTCTGTCAAGGGAACCTCGCCTCGACCCGATGTACCCCAGGCCCACCACCCAGGCCGAGGGGGGCCTGTGCCCACGGCGTTTGAACGCAGGCGAAGGCCGCGAACCTCCCTTCGGACCTGTTGTTGACGAGCCACGGCTGCTGCGGCATCTTCCGCGATACCGCGTTTGCCTGCCGCGGAACCCTCGTTGGTCAGCCCCTGCCTGGCCACCATTTGGGAGGGCAAAGGGGATTCGATTCCTCGGGCTTGCTGTGAAGCTCCGTCCTTCGCCAAGGCACGGGAGCAGGGGTCCGTCGTGCCTTGTCGCGTCGAGGATGGATCCGTGACCCAGAACAAGAAGTGGAAGCAGATCGTTCGTGAGCGTGCCGCGAAGCTCGGTGTGCCGTATCGCGAAGCCTTGCGGCAGCTCGAAGCGAGCGCCGAGGGCGCCCAGGAGCACGGCGCTCATGCCGTGCTGCCGGCGCCCGAAGCACCAGAAAACGTTCAGCCCTTGGTGTCTGAGCCCGCGAAGCGGGACTTGAGGTTCTTCGACGAGAAGGCCGATTACTTCACCAGTGACCCCACCCAGAGCTACACCCTCCAGATGTGGCGTGGCCGGGTGCTCGTCACCCGGACGGTACGCGTCGGGATGAAGTGCGTGGTGGAGCCCCTTAACCCGCAGAGCACCAAACACCGTGGGCGCGTGGGCATCGTGCGCAAGCTGCGGCACGACTACGTGGGCTCGCCGTACCGGGCCACACTCAAGTTCATCGACGGCAAGGGCCCGCACGGCGTCGTGAAAATCGAGGATCTGCGCGAGCTCACGGCCGACGAGGAAGCCGCGCTCGACGCGGGCCAATGGCCGCCTCGGATGCGGCGTACGGCTGAAGACCAGGAGCGCGAACTGGCGCGCCCCTCAAGTCTGACGCAGATGACCTTCTCCCGAACGGACTTCAACCAGCGGCCGCCTCGCGCGGATGTCCAGGCGCTTTGGGATGCGGCGAAGCCGCTCGACGCGCCCTCGTTGGCCACCGACCCCTCCACCGAGTACCTCTTCAAGACGGTCTTCCCCGCAGCACGGCTCGACGTGGGCAGGCTCGCGGCAACGGGGGTGGCCCGCTGGCTGCCGTCGTACGAGGAGAAGCCCTGCACCTGGTGGGGCTCCCCGCGGCTGGCCGACATTTATCGGCTGGCCGTGCGCGGCTACGAGCCAGACGGGACGCTCGGTGCGGTGTGCGCGATGGCCAGTGCCGAGGCCGTAGGCGTGAAGACGGGCAAGCCGATCAGCAGGTCGACGGTGAAGTGGCCGCGGCCCTGGCGGACGGACGGCCTCCTGCTGGCAGATGAGGCGGCGTTGGCCGTGCTTCAGGGCCGGAAGGTCGAGACGCTCACGGCCATTGTCATCGCAAGCCACATGATCAACTTCCTTGGTTTCTGCGCGATCTGGGGCGCACCCGCCGGCAGCTCCACCCCGTCCGTGGGTATCATCGGGCTCACCAGCGGCACCCATGTCGAGGACTTGGCGTCCGTGCGGTGGCCTGAGGGCCTCATCGCTATATACGCTGCGTATCAGGCGGGGACGGACACGCGTGCAGTCCTCAAACGCCTGCGCAAGGTCCTTGGGCCTCGGGTGCCCATCGTCGATGTGGCAGAGGTGCTACGCGCCCGGGCGCCGAAGGTCGAGCGCTAGTCCAGAGTGACCCGCTTCCGGGCGTCCCACAGTACTTCGGGATGCCCGGGCCGCGGGGCCGGATCTGCTCTAAGCCCCCGGACATGGTTTCTGTCCACGTTGTGCCTCAGCGGCTTCGCCGGTGGGGGTGGACAGTACCTATGTCCAGGTGCTTAGAGCTGACCGTTCGGTCAAACCGCGCGAAAGGAAATAAATGATCACCCGAGGGTACTTCATAGGCGAGATCGTCGATGGGCTCAGCGACATCGCTCACCAAGTCGACACGCGGACGAAGCTTGGTCTGACCGACCTGAACCTCTTCGTCGAGAATTTTTTCAAGACTGCACTGAACCTCCTTCTCGACATCAACCTCGAGAACATGAACCAAGAGCGGAGCAACTTCCCCGGGCTCGACCTCGCCGATGTGGTCAAGGGCTGGGCGTTCCAGATCACCTCGCAGAAGACATCTGCGAAGGTAAACGAGACCTTGACCAAGATTACCGACGATCAGTTGCGCGACTACACGAGCATCAGGGTGCTTGTCGTAGGCAAGAAGCAATCGACCTATTCCCTGGACGATGATCAGAAGCTGCGGACCGGCTTCACGGAGGGTAACGTTCTAGACGTTGACGATCTCTGCAAACTCGCCATGGACCTGCCGATCGACCGGCTCCAGTCGCTCTACGACCATGTGCGCAAAGAGACCGCGAGCGTGAAGATCGATCTCGAGGTGCCCGACGAGGAAGGCAAATACCCGACGACAATCTACGACTATATCGAGAAGATCCCACAACCGAAGCTGTCCGACTTCGCGCGCTACGCCGCTTCGGAGCAGGTGGTGCAAACGGGCCTCACGAGAGAGGCCGTGGAGAAGGATTTCCGCGCGCTCGCTGCGGAACTGGCCAAGCTGCCTCGCATAACCCGGGAGTTCTTCGCCGTCCTCATTGAGAGGCGCGACGACGACGAGCAGAGGCACTTTGGAGACGACCGCTTCCGCGTAAATACAGACCGGCTCAAGCGCATATTGCGTTATCCGGACTTGGACGGAGAGCTTCGCATTCTTCAGGCGCACCGCTTCGTCGATTACCGGGAGCCCGATCAACACGGAGACAGCGGCCACTGGCGGCTGTTCTTCCCGGGAACCTCGGAGTACTTTCACTTCATGGTGGATGAGTTCCTGAAGAAGCGTGGGCTTTCGTGGCGCCGACCGATCGTTGACCTTGACTTCAGCGAATTCTAAGTGCCGACGCATGGCGCCCGGCTGGAAGAGGGCCAGCTTCGACGTCGTCATGCGCAGCGGCGCTTCACCATCGACCCGCATCCAGAACGCCTCGAATCCAAAAAAGCAGCTCGCGCTCGGTGCTGGAGTGAGTGGCCCCTGGGGGACGGCGGGCGAGCTGCCTGTCTGCTGTCGGGGCACGCTATTGCATCACGATCCTCGGGCGGGAGTAGGCTTCTCGCGCTCCTCGTTCCGATCGGTCGCCACCTTCTGCTGAGCGCGGTACGCGGTGCGCCGCTCCGCGGTCCACGGCCGCAGCCGCACGTCGGGGTCGTCCCCTGGTTGTGGCTCGCCAGTCTTGTTGGTTGGCGAGAGGATGGTTGCCGGATCTTCCACTCCGGACACCACACGGCGTACCTGGTCCAAGCGGGCCTGGACCAGTTCGAGTACAGCGCCGACCGCGGCGTGGACCTGTTCGGCGGCCTTCGGGGCAGGGAGCGACTTCTGCGTGAGCGCCTCGATGAGAAGGACAGCGGCGTTCACCGCGTCGCCGAGACGACACAGCTCTGCCGCCAAGCTGACGAGCTGCTCGGCCTCGTCGGTAGGACTCTCCGCGGACGTAGCTCCAGGTAATGATGGCTCAGCCATGCATGGACCTCCTTCGATGTAAGGGGAATGGGACTGCGTGAGAAAAACGGAGGGCGCCGTCTGAAGGACCGGCGCCTTCCTCTCCTTGGGCTACCACCCGGGATTTTCCGTGCCACCGCCGTAGGAGTCGCTGCTGTACGGGCTTCGTCGCCCGTACCGGTCAGCGCCGCTGGTCAGCTCCTCGACGAGAACCACCAGCACTGCGGCGATGAGGCGGCGGACCATTCGCGATGACAGGGCCCGCTTCAGGCTTATCCACACCATGGGGTTCTCCTCCCGCCGTGTCGGCCGACAAGGCTTCAACGTGTGATTACGGGCGGGAGGACGTGACAGCCCGAGGATTGCCGTGGCCCTCGCCCTCTCTGGATGGAGGACGAGAGCGAATGAGCCCGGCATACCCGTGGAGACGGGCGCGCCGGACGTGAAGGTGAAGGACGCTCACTTCAACAGCTTGAGGCCCTGGTTGGCGTGAACGTCGCGGGTCAGCTCCGCGTGCAGCTCGTTCAACTCGGTGACGGCATCGTCGATGACGAGTCGAGCGCGGCGGCTGGCGGACTCGGAAAGTTGCACCAGCATCTCCACCTGAGCTCGCAGCATCAGCAGCACCCGCGCCGCCTGGGCGACGTAAGCCCGCCGGTGTTGAGTCCTGAGGGCTTGCGCCTGGGCAGCCGCTTGGCGTGCGTCCTCCAGTACCTCGTTGGCCTGGAAGACCGCCGGGTTGATCAGCTTGGTCACGAGGCGAGACAGGCGGGGCCTCTCGCGTGGATGGCGCCAGACGACGTTCACCAGAACCGCGAGATCCTCGGGAGACGTCTGCACCTCGCCCGCGAGGAAGGCGACGGCTTGGAGCAGGCGCAGCGACCTCTTCCAGCGCCGGTCGGAGGCGACCATGCCCTCGAACTTCAACGCATCTCGTAGCGCGACGATGGCCTCCAGGGTGTCCGCCGTCACCTTCACGTTGGTGATGTCCGCATGCATGGCACGCAGTGCCTCCATGCCCAGGACGGTGGTGTCGACGGGCCCGGGTGCGGTGAGGACGTCCCGGAAGCTGCTGGGCCGCTGGAGGTAGTCCACCTCGAAGCGCAGCAGGAATCGGTCGAGGAGGGACTCCTGCGCGTTGTCCTCGGGCAGCTCGGTCGTGGTGCCGAAGAGGCTGATTAGGGGGACGGGCGCGTCGGCGAGGACGACACGCTCATCGAGGAGTCGGAGGAGCAGGTTGATCACGGGGCCGTTGGCCGCGAAGACGTTGCCGACGAGGACGAAGTGAGCCTCGGGCAGCATCCCCACGGGGACATGGGCGTAGCGCCCTTCTTCAAGAGCCTGGGGACACAGCGGGCCAAGCAACTCCTCCGCCACGGTGTGCCGCGTGAGGACCCGCTCAAAGTAGTTGCCACCGAAGGCATGTGCCATGGCCCGGACGAGGGCGGACTTCGCGGTGCCTGGTGGGCCGAGAATGAGGACGTGTTCTCGGATGAGGAGGGCAGCGAGGGTTCCGTCGATGACTTCCTGGCGCTCGGGGAAACGTGCGCGCAGCTCGTCGCGCAGCTGCTGGAACTGGGCTTGCATAGAAACCTCCTTTGGTGAGGATGGAAGAGCGAAGGGCGAGCCGGAGGTGCCGTTGCCTGAGGGTTGGTCGATGGGCTAGGTGCTCACGTTGCCGCAGCGGCACAGTCGCCAGACCGTTGAGCCCTGAATGCGTCAGAGCACCTCGGTAGAGCGCCGACGCCAGCCCGTTCGCTCTTATACCCATGCTGCTCTCGCCTCTTCGGGCGTGGACGTATCGAGGCGGAAGTCGTCAGGGCGCTCATCCAGCCCCACACGCCCGCCGCACTTGCACCCGGGGGGGAGCTGCGTTACCTCATCCTCGCCCTGGACACGTGCAGGGCGCCGAGAAGTACAGCCGTCGTAGTACGTGCAGTACGCAAATGCCGTTGCCAGCGCAGCCACCGTCCACTTTGCTGAGAGTGACGCGGTGACTGCAACCTCTTGTTCGCCAGAAGTTCGGCGAGCCGTCCGTGCGAACTGGCCGCACACGCCAATGCCAATGACCGCGCTCATAGCCTGAGCGCATGTAGCCGTCCGCGAGCGCTTCGTGCCTGCGGCGGCGTGAACTCGACGCGTGGCGCCCGTAGTGGCGCTCCTGCGTCGCATTGCGTCGCCCTACCTCAAGGTGGGGCGGGGACGGTCAGTCATGTCCGAATCGAGGAAGAACTCCCCCCAGGAGAACTCCAAGGTAAGCAAGAAGGCGAAGTCCGTGGGCGAGATGAGCCCGGAGCTGCGCGAGGTGTACGAGCAGCTGCGCGAGCTGGTGACCCAGAGCGATACCCAGGATGCGGACGCGCAGTACCGCATCGGCTGTGTGGTGCGCGACGTGCAGGATGCTCCCGGCAAATACGGGGCGGGAAGTGTGAAGCGGCTGGCGCAGGGTAAGCATCCGGTCCAGCCCAGGGTGTCGGCCACCGAGGAGCATGGCACGGTGGCCGCGTGATGGACGGCACACCGACAAGCCTATCGCTGCTGAGCCTGCTGCTGGGCCCACGACTCGGGGAGGA